>DASYEA010000660.1:0-2088 GCA_036499265.1 Schlesneria sp.
GATAGGCTCTCTAGATTCGGGATCGCCGCGATTTCCAACAACGCTTCGTCGGTGAGATCATGGCAATGAGACAGGATCAACGCGTTCAGACGACGCAGGTTCACCAGCAACTCCATATCTTCATCCGTCACTGAGTCGCTGCGGAGCGTCAACTGTCGCAGATCGGGAAGTTCCCTGAGAGCAACCAATGTTTGATCTGAGATGTCGGCACTAGACAACGTCAGTTGTTGGACGCGGATTAACTCGCGCACGCCGTTGGCCGTCACATTGGAGCAGTCGTATAAGCGAATTTCAGTCAAGGCAGGGAGAGTCGCCAAATGAGCAAGTCCCGCATCGGTGACTTGTGGGCAACGAAGCGCACAGGATGTCAAACTCCGGAGTTGACGCAGCTTCTGTATCCCTGCGTCAGTCACTTCGGACGAATCGATTTCCAGGGAAGCAATGTGGGGAAGATGATCCAGATGCTCATCAAGAAACTGACCTCCTTGCATCGAGATCGCGGTCACCGGCTGAATGGGTCGGTTGGGATCCTGCGTGACAATCGCGCCCAGTTCTTCGAGTTCCTCGACAGCCGCTAGAGTATCCGGGTGTTCCGTGGGGAATGAAGGCGGAGGCAATTTCAGCGCCGCGGCCGCATCGATCAACCTCCTGGCAAGTCCGATTTCACCTTCCGAGACCACAGCCAGATTCCCCTTGAGGAAACGTGGCATCTCATCCCGAGCCGCAAACAGTAATTCCTGTCGCCCCGGGAATAAGTAGCTGGCGTCGTCTTTCAGTTCTTTGGCGACCGACTCACCGATGCGCTGGGCTCTGTCGCGGATCGGAGCGAAGTGTGGTAGCTGTGACGAACGTGCTTCATGAATCTGTGCGAGGATGGAATTCAGCTCGCCGTAGAATCGACGATCACGGCTCTCTTTGGCATACGATTCGTAAGATTGCCAGCCGTAAATCCCGATTACGATCATCAGCGCAACGCCTAGCACCGAACCTGCACCAATCAACAATTCTTTCGTATAGCTGCGCCACGTCCGAATGCCGAAGTCCGGCAATTGCGGGTCCGTGATCTGAGATTCCTCCATCCTTTCGCTCGCTTTTCACCTTCGGAAGTGGATACCCGCGAATCGACGATGGGAACTGTTCGCATTGGTTCACACCCCGGCAGTATATCGTAGAATCTGCTCGCCAGGGAATGACGCCAGGACTGCGCGCGTAAATCTTTAGCGTTGTCATGCGAGCAGATTGCGCACGGCGATGCGAACGCGAGATTGCCTTCCCAACATTCTGCGGACAAGAGCTCTCCATTCGAAGAATTTGCAGAGTGACGCAGATTGAACGGAGAAGATTGCAGCGGCGAGAGATGTATGCGCCTCACTCGGGCGCTTCGTCGCTGACTTCCACCTTCTCGCCATCGTGAACCTGCAGAACTCCGTCGACGATGATTTTCTCGTCGACCTGAAGTCCTTCCTTGATGACATACAGATCGTCCGTCTGATCTTCGATGACGATCTTGCGTCGCTGGGCGACATTGTCTTTGTCGACCACGAACACATAGCGATCGTCACTGATTTCGAATGCCGCTTGGTGAGGAATCACCATGGCATCGTGTTGGATTCGGCCGATCAGCAGCGTTGCCGTCTGGCCGTGGCGCAGCAGGTGATCCGGGTTTGCGAAGTCTGCTCGAAAGCTGACGGTTCCGGTGTCGGTATTGAAGTTGGCACCGATCGCAGCAAGTTGACCGGGGTGATCGTACTTCTTGCCGTTGGGCAAGAGAAGTTCGATATGTGGTTCATCCTTGTGCTGTTCCAGCTCGGTGTTGAATTCCAGGTAGCGGGCTTCGGAAACGTGAAAATAGGCCCGCATTGTGTCGTTGTCGGATAGCGTCGTTATGGCTTCACCTTTCTGCACAATGCTGCCGACCTGCAGGGTGATTCGTCCCACCATTCCGTCAAAAGGCGCCGTCAGCGGGACGATACCCATTGCTACCGTCGCCGCGTCAGCGTCGGCTCGGGCTTTCGTCACATTGGCACCGTCCAAAGCGGCCGCTTTGTTCTGAAACAGTTTCTTGTAGTTGATCTGAAACAGGACATC
>DASYEA010000661.1:0-6415 GCA_036499265.1 Schlesneria sp.
AAACCGGCCGGGTTTTATGAAAGTTTGGGAGATGACAAAAGAATCCTTGGCAATACGGCTGAGTTGATGAAATGGCTGGCGACTTCACCCGAATCGGATCTTGATCCGACGGACTATGACACCAGACTGCGTGCGATTGGCGCGGCAGTTCGGGCGGCCACAGCAAGAGGGATCGGACATCCGCTCGCGGTGTTTGTCACCATCGTTCGAAATCGAGATTGGTCCAAAATCTCAGATGATCAACGTACCGAGGCGAAGAAACGATTGATGATCTGGGAAGAATCCAGACATCAGCGAAGTTCGCCACGCTCCAGCGAACCAGTCGCTTTGGGCGACGTTTTTCGGACGTACGCCAATAATTTAGGACGACCAGAAGCATCGCGACGACCTCTGGAGTCCGACAACAGCACTGCAGCCCTTTTGACTGAAAGCTCGCCCTGACCGCTAACACTAGCAACCCCCATAACCGTACATGATGAAATGATCGACCGATGAAACGAGTTCCAGAAGTTGCAAAAACGACCTCCCAAAAAGACGGACGATCGAGTGTTACATGTGAGTGGACTGACATAAACACAAATGTAATAATAATTACACGCCAGTTGGACGGACTGGTGAGCGACTACTTCGGAGATTCGGCTGTGCAAAAAATCATCCCCTATTACCGGGTTTCGACGGCGAAGCAGGGCCGATCAGGTTTGGGCCTCGAAGGGCAAGAGGCAGCCGTCGCGGCGTTCGTTGCTCAAAGGGGCTGCCGTGTCCTAGCAATATATCAGGAGGTCGAATCCGGCAAGCGGGCAGATCGGCCTCAATTGGCCAAAGCTCTGGCTCATGCGAAGCGATCCAAGGCAACGCTTGTTGTGGCAAAGCTCGATCGACTGGCCCGAAACGTCGCTTTCTTTTCCCGTCTCATGGAATCCGGAGTGGATTTCATTGCCATCGATTTGGGACACGCGAACCGCCTGACCATTCACATTCTGTCTGCCGTCGCGGAAGGCAAGGCCAAAGCCATCAGCGATCGGACGAAGGTCGCCCTGCAGGCCGCGAAAGTCCGTGGAATGAAACTCGGATCGGCTCGCCCTGGACATTGGGATGGTCGGGAAGATGCTCGACTGGACGGGCTAGCTAAGGCACGCGAAGAATCCAAAAAAGTCCGGACACAAGCAGCCGACGAAGCCTACGCCGACCTGCTGCCGGAAATCCAACGACTCCGGGGCGAAGACAAGACACTCCAGCAAATTGCGGACGCGCTGAACGAACTTGGCCACACGACGCGTCGTGGCAAGCCTTGGAATGCAGTTCAAGTGATGCGGGTACTCGGCCGAGCAAACTGACGTTAGTTCATCTGAAACAGGTATTTCGACATGGCAAGCATCGTCAAACTCAGCAAGGGGAAACAACCTCCCCGCGCGATCGACTTCAAGAACACAACCGGCAAACGTGATCGGTTGCGGTTGGGCATCGTCAGCCACGACGATGCTCAGGAAGCCTGTCGACGAGTCGAAAAACTTCTGGTGGCGAAACGGCTCAACCAATCAGCCGATGGCCCTACGCTTGAATGGGTCGCCGGTGTGTCCGATGAGATTCATGAACGACTCGCACGGTTTGGTTTGTGCAGACCACGGGTGGAGAAGAATATCGCTCCGACTCTGAAGGAGTGGGTTGCCAAGTTTATCGAACAACGCAAGCCGGAATTGAAGGAAGGCAGCATCGAGCGGTTGCAGCAGACGGCAGACAAATTACTTGCATACTTCGGACCAGAGATTCGCCTAGACTTGTTGAAACCCGACGGCGCGGCCGATTGGCGGGCAGCGATGCAAGCGGAATTGAAACCACTTCGGAAAGGGGAGAAGGGCGGCATTGAGAAACGCGGCCCACGGTACTCGGAAACCACGATCCGAAATGCGACCCGTGACGCAAAAACCATCTTCAACGCGGCCGTGGATCGAGAGCTAATCACGCGGAACCCCTTCGCCAAATTGAAAAGCTCCGTTCTGGCATCAAACCGTGACCGATACATTACTCCCGAGGAATCGAAGATGATTCTGGAGGAGTGCCATTCCATTAGCTGGAAGGTCTTGTTTGGATTGGGACGATTTGCGGGGCTCCGAACCCCAAGCGAGACTCATCGGCTGTCATGGGACGACGTTGATCTTCATAAGCGCCGTCTGACGGTCTACGCTTCCAAGACTGACGCTACGCGAATTGTCCCCATCACTGAGGACCTGCACGATATTCTTCGTGACGCCTACGACGCGGCCCCTGAGGGGGCGGTCAGGGTCGTGGGGTTGGGATCTCACCGATCTAACCTACACAGGGGGCTGGAAAAGATTATCACTCGGGCCGGTCTTGCGCCGTGGGATGATCTGTTTCAAACGCTTCGCTGCTGCGCAGAGACCGATTTCGCTCGAAAGTATCCCCAGCACGAAGTCAGCCGATGGATTGGCCACAGCATCCGCGTGTCGGAGAAACATTACTTGATGAGCGACAATTCGGTAATGGACGAAGCAGCAAACGCACCCGGTCTACTGCGCGCAGCACAAAGCGCAGCAGTAGGCTCCCGTACCTCGTCGCAAGTCGAAGAAACACGTCGCAATGATGGGGAGCTGGTTGGTGCGACGCCTACCCCAAAGAACGAAGAAAACCCCCGGAAATCAGGGGTTTTCTTAAGTAGCAAGGGCGGGACTCGAACCCGCGACCCCAGGCTTATGAAGCCTGTGCTCTAACCGACTGAGCTACCTTGCCACACGCACCCATCGGCGCTGATGGGGGCGTATTTCGACCTGAATGCGTCGAGCAGGGAGTTTAGCGTTTTCCGGCAATTGGACAAGCCAACGGCGGCGATTCCTGAACGGACGGCCTGATTTCAACCGGCCATCATCCGTTTCATAAACGCCAGGGCATGCTGTGCCAGATATTCTTCGCTCGGATACATCCGGCGCCAGATCTTTGTCGCGGCGGCCAGGGCCGGCAAAGCCAATCCAAACGCTTCAACCGTCAGCCAGCCGTCGTACTTTAGCGTCTTGAGCATCTGGAACGTGGTTTCCCAATCGACATGGCCTTCGCCGGGGGTCGATCGATCGTTTTCCGAGATGTGAACGTGAACGACTTGATCCCAGCACGACTGCATCGCCGCGGCCAAGTTTTTCTCTTCAATATTGGCGTGGAACGTGTCGTACATCATCTTGAGGTTGGGATGATTGGCTTCGCGACAAAACTTCGCATCGTCAGCGGCACTGGTCAGGAAATAGCATTCGAAGCGATTCAGATACTCGACCACCAGTGTGACGTCGTTGGCCTGCGCGTGGTCAGCAGCCTTCGTCAGCGTCTCCAGACCCCACTTCCATTCACTCTCGGTTGGCCCGGAGCCACTGAATGTTCCCAGAGCAGAGTGGATCGGTCCGCACAAGTGCGTCACGCCGCTGGCGGCGCACATGTCGATCACCTTCTTCAAGCGAGACAATGCCGCCTTGCGGATACTCGCTTTGGGCGAAATTGGGTTTTCGGCGTCGCTGCAGACAGTTACGGCCGTTCGACCCAGGCCGATCGAATCGAGTTTTTTACCGAGCTTCGTGAATTTGGTTTTTTCTAACTCGAAGACCGGCAGTTCCACTCCGTCATAGCCCCAGGACTTGATCTGCTCCAACAGCGGGTAGTGCTCTTCGGTGACATCAGATGTCCAGAGGAGCATGTTCAAGCCGAACTTCATTGGTGATTCCTCAAGGTGGTGTGCGCTGGTGGTGCCGGATCAGTCACTTGGAACTTGTCATTCTTCAGCCGGACGCCATGGCCGAGAAGTGTTCGGCGGGTAGCAGATCATCGGCCCGCTTTCGCACGATGTCTCGAGCCGTTGAGAGCAGGGCCCGAGCCTCGATCGGAAGCGGCGACAGTTTGACTCGCTGTAGAACCTGATTCAAGCGAAGCAGCAGGCGTTCGTCGTCAGAATAGTCGCGCAAAAACTGCTTTTGCCGGAAAAGTCCGATAAACCAGGCCAGTTTGTCAGTCGGTTCCTTTGCCATCCTGTTGACGGCAGCCTGGATTTCGGCGGGGTCAACCTCAGCCAGCAGATCATAATACCGGTCGATCTTCTCGGGATGCCGCTCGATCAGGATCGAATCCAGCAGCAGTTCCATGCCGACATGGCCGAGGAATCCGCAGTGATACTTGTCATCCGCACCCAACGCATTGCGGAACAGCAGCGTCAGTTCGTTGGTGACCTCGGCAAATCCACGAGTGGCATGAAACCAACCGTCGTCATGCAGGTGCCGAGCCGCCCCGGCGGCGACTTCCGCCTGAATGGGATCCGCCGAATCGAACCACGGTTCCAGTTGACGGGGCCGTAGTCGGATCCGGCGATCGGCAACAGACAGCCAATCAGGGACAGCCGTTCCCGCAGCAAAATAAGGGCGATCGAGGTAGTGGATCGCATGCGTGAAGTAATTCATACCCGGATTATCGAGGGATTTCGCGCGGGATCAATCGCGATGACGCATTCCTGGCGTGTCGAGTTGCCGAAGTTCACCTGAATTTCAGAGTCCGTACGAGGTGAACCTCGCTGGATTTGTTGCTAAAGTGCGGTCACTCGGAGCGGATTCGAGGTTGAAGAAAGTTCAGGAGAATTAGGTGATGACGAACCGACGACTATCGCTGATGGCTTGTGTTCTGGTGGTTACCGTAAGCGTCGCCTCTGCTGGCGACTGGCCACAATGGCGTGGCCCCGATCACAGCGATGTTTCGCAAGAGACCGGTTTGCTCAAGACGTGGCCGGCGGACGGTCCCAAACGAGTCTGGCTCAATGAGAACGTGGGTTTGGGCTATTCCGGCTTTTCGATCGTCGATGGCAACCTTTATACGATGGGGGCTCTGGACGATGACGAGTACCTGATCTGCCTGGACGCGAACACGGGTGAACAGAAGTGGAAGACGAAAGTCGGACCGACCCTGGGCAATGGCTGGGGCAATGGGCCTCGTGGAACTCCCACGGTTGATGGCGCTCGCGTGTATGCGATGGGTGGGACAGGCGATGTGATTTGCGCGCAGACCGAGGATGGGAAACAACTATGGACTGCGTCCATGGTAGAACTCGGTGGCAAAGCACCAAATTGGGGGTATTGCGAATCGGTTCTAGTCGACGGTCCTCGGGTTGTCTGCACGCCCGGTGGCGATAACGGCGCGATCGCGGCGTTGAACAAGGATGATGGCAAAGTCCTGTGGCGTTCGACGGATCTCACGGCGGGAGCGCAGTACGCGTCGATCATTCCCGCCAAGATTAACGGGCAAGCTCAGTATGTTCAGCTCTTCACCGAGATCCTCGCTGCGGTGTCACCTGAAGATGGAAAAGTCCTGTGGACAGCGGATTGGCCTGGGAAGACCGCCGTCATTCCAACCCCCATTGTGAAAGACAACAATATCTTTGTGACATCAGGGTATGGAGTCGGTTGCTCTCTGATCGAAATCGACAAAGACAACAAGTCGCACGAAGTCTACTTCAATAAGAACATGAAGAACCATCACGGTGGCGTGTTGCTGCTCGGTGATTACGTCTACGGCCACTCAGACGGAGTGGGATGGATGTGCCTGAACTTCAAGACCGGCGAAGTCAAATGGAACGAACGTGGAGCGCTCGGCAAAGGCTGCGTCACGTGTGCCGATGGGATGCTGTATTGCATCGACGAAGGAAACGGCGAAGTGGCGCTGGTTGAGGCCTCGCCTAACGGGTGGAATGAACACAGCCGCTTCAAGATGGCACCGCAGACATCACGTCGCAATCCACGCGGCCGCATCTGGACTCACCCCGTCGTCAGTAACGGCAAATTGTATCTGCGCGATCAGGATCTCTTATACTGCTACGACGTGAAGGCGGAATAGCGTGATGTCGTGGCACTGCTTGACCGCTTCGGACAAGCAGTGCATTCAGTCACGTGTTAAGCAACCGTGTGCGATAATGCTCGTTTTGGATTTCAGGTTGGGTGTCACGGGGGGCCGCTCTGGGCCATCCGTGTCTTCGCGTCGCGGCAACAGCTTTGATCGTGTAACGAGCGTGTGCGACATTCAGCTTCAACAAGCTTTGTTTACTCGTCGACCCATCGACAAGACACGGGCAACGCAAAGCCGTCGCCCGTGGCACCCGAAATGCTGTTTCCCGCAAGCACAATCGCGCACGCCCCTTTAGTCCCGCGCCTTCCCAATCCGCCGTCGACCCTGTCCCGTCGGATATTGCATTTCCAAACCGTACTTGGAAATTCAACCCGTCAGGACAAGTCGAAGACGCTAGCTCGTTAGCCTACGCAAAGTCGAATGGGACGACCCCAGCATAGCTGCGACGAGGTTCAACAGGCTCATGATCATGATCGGGCTGACGGTTGGAATTCTTCTGCATCGGGTTCATGTCTCGGTCGGTTTCTCGGGGTGATGA
>DASYEA010000662.1:0-5207 GCA_036499265.1 Schlesneria sp.
GACCCAATTCGTAGAGTTGGGTTATGTTGTGCGTCATTCGATCGTGGCCGCTATCGATAAGATGGTGTGTTCCGAAGACTCCACACACCCTACTTCGCCGCCTTGGCCTTCAATCGCTCCAACGCGATTTCGGCCCCCAGGCGAGTCGCTTTTGCTTTCTGAACCGCCATTTCGCTTGCTCGGGCTGACTCTTTCCTGGCTATCGCGAGCTCTTCGGATTTCTTCAACGCTTTGATGTAGCCTTCGTAAAACTGAATTCGCTGTGCATCATCTTCGGCGTATTCGATCTGTGCTTGAAGCAACTGATGTCGACATTCGTCGACTACCTCAGGCAACGCCCGTCCTTGCTGTACGAGTGTGCCCGCACTCGCAATCGCGGCCGACAGCGCCTCAAGTCGCTCTTTCTGTAACTCCTTGATCTTCCTGGCGGATTCTTCCTGCTGGTTTTTCGCTGCGCCTCCCTCCTGCGGGCTGGCAGCCGAAACCATGAGAGCCGTTGCCATCACCATCACGATCAACGCGGTCGTTTTCATGGTCGAACTCCGAGAACAGGTGACACCTAGTTGAATGCTGAATTGATACGTCATGTCTACCGCACAAATTGAAATTCCGGCTGCATGATGATTGCCCAGAGTAAGTCCTGAACATGCTGCTCGTCGGGCTTCTCGCCTAGTAGATCGTGGACAACAGTCAGTTCTTCGGGCGCAGGGTTTCTGGAATACGCCGTCCGGAACAGCCAGATGCCGAGCGGTTCGGTGCTATTTGCCTGGCGTGATAGCAGCGTCTGTGCTCCCTTCGCCAGATCATCTGCCAGTGTTTGTCCATTAGCGAGATCAATCGCTTCCAAAGTTGTCAGGTCACTCGGTCGCATACTGACAATCTGGTCTCGGTTGGGGCGGCCGAGTGACCGCATCAGCGCGTCGCTCTTCACCAGCGAGGCTCGCACCATGCGTACGGAGCCGCCAGCCGCCTGCGTTAAGATCGCCAGCATTTCCGGGTTGACGCGACTCGACCACACGCCGGGATTCTCGACGACCGCGGCCGCTTTCCAATCGGTCGGCGGTTTCTTGAACTTGCCGTTGCTATAAGGTAGGGATGCCGTCCACTCCCACTCAGAATTGGTGACGATCGATTGCTCGGTTTTGTCTGGCATTCGCAACACCGCCTCGAAGACGAGAGCTGCCGGATTCGGAGAATCGCCTCCGTTCTTGGCGACGATGAGAAACTCATTGGCTCCCTCCTTGAGCGCCGCGTCAAAAGGAACAGTCTCGACCGTTTCCCAATTGACGTCCGCTTGCAGTTTGCGGCCGTTCACGTACAGCGTGTATTCGTTGTCACACGTGATGACGCCGATCGCCTGGAGGGGAATTGCAGGCAATTTGACGATCCGCCGAAACGTGATCGTTTCACCTGCCGCCGCGGAAGCGGACGCTTTGCTGTTTGACCAGATCCACTGTGATTGCAGAGCGACTTCGGGCCGAGTTGCTCCGTCGGCCTGTTTCGCTGGTTTCAATCGCACGACCTGAGCATCCACCTTCGTCGGCGCGGCACCCGTGATCTGCCAGACCGAATCCAAGAATTGTTCGGCGGTCATTCGTCGAGCAATCGGTCCCCGAAAAACGAACGTTGCCGCATCGGGCAAGGCATCCAGTGATCGCGTTTCGGCTTGGTAGGCATCCGATGCGCAGATCAGTGCCATCGTCTGCTTCAGGTCATAGCCGTTCTCGACCAAGTTCGCGGCGAGATAGTCGAGCAGATCGGCACTCCAGGGTTCCGTATGCATCGCATCGACTGGATGCACAATGCCGCGACCCATCAGTCGATGCCAGATCCGGTTCACGATGGTTCTGGTGAAACGGCCGTTTTCAGGATGAGTCATGAGCGCCGCGAGTTGCTTCAATCGTTCCGGCTGAGGTGCGTTCGCGTCAATCTGGCCCAGTTCTGGAAAGATCCACGCCGCCTTCGCCTTGCGGTCGATTGGCTTGTCACAACGATGAATTTCCAGTGGTTGCGAAGCATAGATCGCCGCCAAGCCATACGCTTCATCCAGTTTCCACCGATCGATGAAGCTGTCATGACACGACGCGCATTTCATGTTGATCCCGAGAAACGACTGCGACACGCTCTGCGCGAATTGGACCTCCACGGTCTGACTGGAATTCACATCGCCGCGCCACCGAATTCCCTGGATGTAGCCTTCGGACTCGGCCGTCGGCGCGATCAATTCGCGAACGAACTGATCGTACGGTTTGTTCTCGATCAGTGAACGGTACAGCCAGGTCGTGATCTGCTTGCGTCCGCCGGTGATGAACCCGGTGCCGGTGTAGTCATTACGCAGCAGATCATTCCAGAACGTCAGCCAGTGCTCGGTGTAGGCGACATCGTCATTCAGCAGATTGTGAACCAGGTCCGCTCGCTTCTCGGGATTCTGGTTCGCTTCAAACTCAGACAATTTTTCGGAGGTGGGAAGCAATCCGATCAGGTCAAGCGACACGCGCCGCAAGAACACGGGATCGGAGACCGGTTGCGGTCGTTCAATGTGGTGCTCTGCCAGATACGCATCGATAATTCGATCGACTGGGTTCTTGCGTCCGTTGATCGCCGGTGGCAATTCGACGTGACGGGGTTTGAGCGGTGGCTCGTACGCTGTCGCTTTGAATGCAAAGCCGTCTTCCCACTTCATCCCGGAATCGATCCAGGCGGACAGCAACGCGATCTGTTCCGCGGGAACACGATTCCCCTCGGGCGGCATCTGGACCGTCGGGTCGTTGGACTTCAGTCGCTGAATCAGATCGCTGGCTTCCGCTTTGCCGGGAACAACCCCCTTGCCACCTTCACCTCCGGCCAACAGCAACTCGCGAGTGTTCATCGAGAACCCGCCTTGCTTCTTGTCGCCGGTATGGCATTGGCCGCAATGCTTTCGCACGATCGGAACAATATCGTGAGCGAAGTCGATGTCCGCCCCACGTAAGTTGTTCGGCGATGCAGGCAGTATGAGTATTGCGATCGTGAGCAGAGTGAGGGCGTTTGATCGAGTCATCATGGATTCACCCGGTTGCACGTCATGAAATTGCAAAACTCGCCGCACTGAAATGCTGTGGAATTTGCATCGGTAGCGGATTCAACGCAAAGGCGCAGAGACGCAAAGAAGTGCAAAGAGCGAGGCATTTTGATTTTCCCTTGCGTTTCTGCGTCTCAGTGCCTTTGCGTTAAAGTCGCCCTATTCGTCAGAAGATGATCATCGCTGATTCATCTCCTGATCGGCAACCCCGTGCGAACGGGAAGCCGGGAAGCACGTTGTTCCTGGTGGGCGATGGCTGTTCGAGGCTCGGCCCGCTAGAATCTGCCCCTTGTTTGTGGGCAGTTGTATTTAGACCGGTCGAGGTTCAACACAGCATGACGGATCGACTTCGCGTTGGAATCGTAGGGGCAGGCGACAATACTCGGCGGCGGCACATTCCCGGTTTGCGAGCCGTTGCAGGGGTGGAACTGGTTGGCGTCGCCAATCGCTCTGCTGAATCGACCGAGCGTGTCGCTAACGAATTCGGCATTCCGACTCGCTACCCCAATTGGCAGGCCCTGGTCGCGGACGATCAAGTCGATGCCGTTGTCGTCGGGACCTGGCCCAACCTGCATGCGGAAGTGACCTGCGCGGCTTTGGCGGCCGGCAAGCACGTTCTGTGCGAAGCTCGGATGGCTCGCAATGTGGCCGAAGCTCGCACGATGGCCGCTGCAGCGGAAGCTTGCCCCGACAAGGTGGCGATGCTGGTTCCCAGTCCGTTCGGTCTTGAATGCGACGCTGAAATCGAACTGCTGCTGTTCCGAAATTTCATCGGCGATTTACGTGAAGTGGTCGTGATCGGGGCGGACGATCAGTTTCATGACTACACCAAATACCTGCATTGGCGACAGGACGCCGCGATCAGTGGCTTGAACGTCCTGACTCTTGGCATTTTGCATGAAACGCTTTCTCGCTGGGTGCCTCAGCCAACTCGAGTCTACGCGCAAACGCAGATCTTCGAACCGGTCCGCCCCAATCCGCACGGTTCGGGTAATCTCGCGGTCACGGTTCCCGACAGCGTCCAGATTCTGACTCAGTACGCCAGCGGGGCTCGTGGGATCTATCACTTCAGTGGGACCGCACTGCAGGGGCCGGGCAAGCAGATCCATCTGTTCGGCAGTCTGGGAACGATCAAGATCGTTTTCGGTGAGCACGACCGTGTCTTCGTCGGTCGCAAGGTCGATAGCGAACTGCGAGAGATCACCATCCCCCCCGAGAAACTTGGCGGCTGGCGAGTTGAAGCAGAATTCATCGCGGCCATCCGAGGCGAAGAAAAAGTCCGTCGCACGGACTTGGCCGCTGGCCTGCAGTACATGGAATTCACAGAGGCCGTTGCCAACAGTGCCCATAGCGGCCAGGCGGTCAGCTTACCACTCTCATAGATCGCTTAACCGCGCGAGCACCGCCCGTGGGTCAAGGCCACGCATGACCAGCACCTCGAACTCTTGATCATCTGTGTTCAATCCGTGTTTCATCCGTGGCTAACATTCTTTTCTCTTCCCAATGTCCCAGGGCCAACCATCACTGCCGCATGATCCACCGCAAAGGTCGGTTCTTCGGCGCTGGCTAAATCGGCTGGAAGTTGACAGGGCGGTCTTCTACGCGATCGCCACTCGCGCGTGGCAATTTCTAGCGGGCCCGATCTCGATCCTCGTCATCGCCGCCTGCTTTACGCCGCAGTTGCAAGGTTACTTCTACACGTTCGCCAGTTTGATGGGGATGCAGACGCTCGTCGAACTTGGTCTGCATGGGGTCATCATCAATGTCGCCAGTCATGAGTGGTCGCGACTGCATCTGGACGCAAGCGGGCACATCCAGGGAGACGCCGCGGCGTTGCATCGCCTGGCGGGATTGAAGCGATTTGTGGCGCGGTGGTATGCCGTCGTTGCCTTGGTCTTCCTTCTGGTCTGCGGCGTCGGCGGAGCGATCTTCCTGAGTTTGCCATCTGCTGAAGAAACACAACCAGACAACGTGGCCTGGATGGCACCGTGGTTCTGCCTGGTGGCACTGAATGCGCTGCTGCTGTGGGCGTGGGCGTACACGGCGGTCTTGGAGGGCTGCAATCAGGTCATCGTGCTGCATCGAGTTCGCTTGCTGCAGTTCGTGACGGGCAGCTTTTTCGTCTGGGCCAGCATGATTGCCGGGT
>DASYEA010000663.1:0-2402 GCA_036499265.1 Schlesneria sp.
GGGAATTATTGACAATTAACACAACGGTTGTTGTCAAAAAGATGGTGCTGGGTAGAATCGAAGTGAGTGACGACCTCGTAATCTCTCAGGCTTCGGTTCATGAAGGTTTCCGTCGAGCAAGGCGATGAGCAGTTCCTGCAGCAGCTTCACCAAGCTGGCAGCGGGACCGTTCAGGATCTTTGCCAAGCAACTGGAGTGACCGCCACAGCGATTCGACATCGCATAAGTCGTTTGCAAGCTTCGGGTTTAATCGAGCGGCAGACGGTCCGTGCCGGTCGCGGTCGCCCTCATTACACTTATCATGTGACGGACGCCGGTCGCCAGCAATTGGGTGATAACTACGCCGAACTCGCCCTGCTTCTGTGGGACGAGCTACGAGGAATCGAAGAGCCCGCTGTTCGTGAACGAGTCACAAACCGAATTCGTCAGGCTTTGGTCAGTCGGTATGGCGTTGGGGTGGTGGGCGATTCGTTGGCCAGTCGCGTCGATCAGTTGTGTCACAGCTTGTCAGGACATGGTTTTCGAGTCGAAGTCGATACCGTCGGCGAGATGCCAGTGCTTCGCGAAACGAATTGCCCTTATCACGAGTTGGCTCAACGGGATTCAGGGATCTGTGAGTTAGAACAACAGGTTTTTGAGCAGGTTTTGGGCACGCCGCTGAAACTGGCGTCCTGCTGCCGCGATGGCCATGCCTGCTGCGAGTTTCATCCTGTTCCGGTGGGATGATTGAAATGGTTTACTGAAAAGCAGGTTAGGAAATACGGGCGTTGGGTTTGCGACTGTGGGTTGAGGTGAATCGGTCTGTTGAAGCTGGTAAAGTAAAGGTTCAGTCGCGGCACCGCGAAGAAACAATCAGCGAACTGTAGTAACGGATGGAACGAGCATGACCACCTGGATTGAAGGTCGGTTTGAAGAGAATGTGATCACGACGTCACTCGAGCAGGCGATGAACTGGGCACGACAGTCCAGCATTTGGCCGATGACGTTCGGGTTGGCGTGCTGTGCGATCGAGATGATGGCCGCCGGTGCCAGCCGTTACGATATGGATCGTTTTGGAGCTGGTGCATTCCGTGCGACACCTCGTCAAGCAGATCTGATGATCGTCGCTGGAACCGTGACCTACAAGATGGCCAGCCGAGTTCGACGCCTGTACGAACAAATGCCTGACCCCAAGTACGTGATCGCCATGGGGGCCTGCACCGTCGGTGGCGGTCCTTACTTCAAATATGGCTACCACGTCGTGAAGGGTGTCGACCTGGTCGTCCCAGTTGACGTGTATGTTCCCGGGTGCCCTCCCCGACCGGAGGCGCTCCTCGAAGGTTTGATGCGAATCCAGGACAAGATCAAGGCGAAGAAGATCACCCGCGGTCAGGAAGTGATGCCCGTTCCGCATCACACCGGACGAGTTGGTCTGCCTTTGTCGTTGTCACTGGCTGAATTGGTTTAATTTTAGTGTGCGGGATGGCCCGCCGAAATCGTTCCGAAATGTAAGTCGAGAGCCAGATGAATCCTGGTTCTCAAGTGAGGCCGAATGTCGAGCTTGCTGAAGATTACTGACCTGCATGTCGCTGTGGATGAAAAGCCCATTCTGAAGGGAGTCAGTCTGGAACTGCGTCAGGGCGAAGTTCATGCCTTGATGGGACCAAACGGTTCCGGCAAAAGCACTCTGGCGTACACGCTGGTGGGGCATCCGAAGTACGAAATCACGTCCGGCACGATTGAAATCGACGGCACGAACATCAATGAATTGGATCCCTGCGAACGAGCCCGACTGGGGCTGTTCCTGGCGTTCCAGTATCCCGTCACGATCCCTGGTGTGAAGGTGGCCGACTTCCTGCGTCACGCAGTCACCAACATCCGCAATCCCGAGCGTAAAGAAGGCGAAGGCCTGATTCCGATGCGTGAGTTCCGCAAGGAACTGAAAGAACGCATGGAAGAGCTCGGCATGGACCTCGAATTCGCCCGCCGCTACCTGAACGAAGGTTTCTCGGGCGGTGAGAAGAAGCGAATGGAAATTCTGCAACTGGCAATGTTGCAACCCAAGTTCGCCCTGCTCGACGAAACGGACAGCGGTCTCGACAGCGACGCCGTGCGAGTCGTCAGCGAAGGGCTGAAGAAGCTCTCGGGTCCACAAATGGGCTCACTGATCATTACTCACCACGAACGATTGCTCGAATACAACGTCCCACAGTTCACCCATGTCATGCTGGCGGGGAAGATTGTGGAAACCGGCAACGCAGAACTCGCTCACGAACTGCACAATCACGGATATGCGGCCATTCGCGAACGTCATCCTGCGGAAGCCGCTGAAGAACAGGAACGACAGGCAAAAGCCCAGGCTGCGACTGCTGGAATCTGATCGATTAACGACTTGGCGATGCTTTGCATTGTCTTGCTGATGC
>DASYEA010000664.1:0-6511 GCA_036499265.1 Schlesneria sp.
GTAAAGAGTGCGTTAGATTGCGATTTCATGTCGTAGAACTCCGCGGACTTATAAAACGACGTCCCAATCTTTGAATAATAGTTGTCAATAATGTGCTGATCCATACCAGTGCCATTGTCGGTTATTTCCAACACGTTACCAGTTTCTTCCATTGCATATCGAATCCCAATTTCCGGTGTGTAAATATTCCCCCAACTCTTTTCGAGGGCGGCTCGCAAGAGGCACGCATCGATCGAATTCTGGATAAGTTCTCTCAATGCAACTTCGGGATCGCCGTAAAGTTTGGTTCCCATAAGAAGGTCGATTACCTGACTTTTGCTCAAATTGAACTGTGTTTTTCGGTATACGTATTCGGGTTTACCTGAAATGTCCTTTTGCGTCTCAATTTTGCTGCGGTCCACCTTGTATGGAATCCGAAGCATGATGGATCGCTCATTGGCGGCATTGAAATCGTTGAGTTGTCGTGCGATGTTGCTGCAGGCACTTAATTCGTAGTCGATCAAATCGCAGAAATCGTGTACCGAAGCTTCGATGGCGGGATGCTTGCACTTTGCATGGAAACAGATCCGATCGGGACCAATCTGCCACGCTTCGACGGTTCGATGTTTATTCCATTCCTTCAGTGACACGGGATGTCGAACGAACAGATGCGAAAAGAGAAGTTCGGGAGTTCGTTTCGCATCGAAGTCGAGCAAATCTGAAAGTCTTAGCAGCATTGCAACGAGAGGTAGGCAGGTAAAAATGTCGGGCCCGCACAAAAGATGCTTATCCATTTCGAGGATAGACAGGGGGTCCGCGTTGTGACTGGCGCAGATTGTTGCCAAATCGACCGTGAGGTCGATGTCCCGATATATCACTTTTCCCATCCAGTCTTTCCGGATAATCTCCCTTGCGCGTTGTGCATGAGTAATTCGGATGTAGTCGGAAATGAGATAGCTCTTCTGAAGATCTGCGGCAGTGTTCTCGCTTTGCGCGATTAATGCAGCAAGCTGAGCTTCCTGTTCTGGCCTAGCACTGCAATAGCGTTGGAATTTGTGGAATTCCTCTTTGTCACCATCGTCGAGATCTGGATTCGCATCCCATATTTTTTTCCAAGCGATAACAGTCTTTTCATCTGGTGCCATGCCAATATCGTGGAGGAAGGCGCTAAGGCAGAGGAGAAGTAGCTCTGGTGCTGAGAGTTGGTCGATTACCCCGTTCGGTACCAGTCGTTCAATCAGATGCAAAACACGAAACAGATGGTCTGCGTCATGGAGCGTAAACTCTCCCATGTGTCGAACAATTGTTTTGGTGCGATTACAGGCATAGTGCGCCGCCTCCTGAACAAGGCTGACAGTGGCGCTTGCAGCGGAATCTGTTTCAGAAAGCTGCTTCAGGCGGATGTATAGAGAGTTCTTTTCCAAGCGAGACTGAGTATCCGCGCGCCAATCGTCTTGGGTAGTCATGATTTATCGCCAATATTGAATCGCAAGAAGATCACATTATTCGGTCAGGCCTTGCATGGTCCCAGTATATGAAAGAAGTGTTCTCTTGAACGCAAGTGACCTGTATTTCGATGTTTCAAACGTGCCGTAAGTAGCCGGATAGTCAACGGCAGGGTGGCCGGGTGGCCGGGGGTCTGGAGCGTTTCGCGAAGACCCGGTGCTCGATCTGAAATCGAGGTCTTTAGACCAGAAAGTCATTACCGCGAGGCAAATCACCAACTGTCACTTCGCGTCCGCTTCTACAGCAATTCCGGCAGCGGGAAATGCTGGCCTTCGACTAGGGTTTGGGGTCGGCCGGAGAGGTCGGTCAGTAACGACGCGTGCGGGTCCAGGCCGAGGTGTTTGTAGAGGCTGGCGAAGACTTCGCCGAAGTGGACGGGGCGGCTGGCGATCGTGGCCGCGTGACGATCCGTCGAGCCGATCATTTGGCCGGTTCGGAAGCCTCCTCCGGCGAGGAGGCCGCAGCCGACTCCGGCCCAGTGGTCTCGGCCGGCGTTTTGGTTGATGCGGGGGGTGCGGCCGAATTCGCCCCAGGCTACGACCGCCACATCGTCTGCCATCCCGTGAGCCTGCAGGTCCTCGACGAGTGCCGAGAAGCCTTGATCGAAATAGGGCAGGTGCGTGTTCTTGGCTTCGCTGAAATTCTGATCGTGGAAATCCCACCGACCGAAATTGAGCGTCACCACGCGAACTCCCGCCTGCACCAACCGCCGAGCCATCAGGAAGTGTTCCAGGTTCCGTGGTGCGCCGTCGCCATAGTTCGCTGTAAAGCCTTTGCCGTATCGCTCGCGGACTAAGGGGTCTTCCTTGCTCAAGTCGAGGGCCTCGGCGAGTTGGCTCGATGTCAACAACCCGAACGCCTGCTGATTGAACGAATCCAGCCCCGACATCATGCCTGTTTGATCGGCCTGCCGTCGGAAGCCGTCCAGATGCTGCAGCAACGCGCGGCGATCTCCCAGTCGCGACAAGGGCAGATCACCCAGCACCAGGTTTTCTCGATCGGGGCCCGTCGGACGAAACGCCGAATGAGCGATCCCCAACATCCCGGGATGGCCAGGTGAACCGTATGGCGGATGACCGGCCTCTGGAGCCAATCCAACAAACGGCGGCATCGCGATCGATGTCGCTCCCTGGTACTTCGAGACCACCGACCCCAGCGACGGCCAGCCCCCTTGCGGCTGATTCGTAAACGAACGGCCGGTGTAACAGATAAACGAATCATGGCTGTCATTGGGCGAGCCGTACATCGAGCGGATCGGCACCAGTTTGTCCATCATCCCGGCCAGTCGCGGCAGATGCTCGCAAATCTGCAGGCCGGGAACACTGGTGGCGATCGGCTGAAACTCACCCCGAATCTCTTTCGGAGCATCCGGCTTCAAATCAAACATGTCCTGATGGGGCGGTGCACCGACCAGGTAAATCATGATCACCGCTTTGTGTTTCGCCGTCGAACCCGCTTTCGCTTCGGCCGCCAGCAGTTGCGGCAACGTCAACCCACCCAGCCCCAACGCCCCGATCTGCAACACGTCACGGCGCGAGACTCCGTTACAAAGCGGCGAACGCGTCGTCCCGGTCAGATTGAGCATCAGTTCCCTCCAGCCACATCAAAAGCACGACAACACATCAACGCAAAAGCATATCACACCAGCAAAACAAGTGGAACCTCTTCCCTGTTTCTGAACGTGGCGGCGTAAGCCTCCTGGCTTCTTCTCCGCAATGTCTGGGGGCCGGGGCTGGAACTGACTGGACTAACGGGAAGACCCGGTTGAATGTCGTCCGACGTTAATCATAAATCCAGCGAACGCAAACTGGGGCTCCGCGAAACGCTCCGGTGGGGTTAAGGCCGAAGGAGCCAAGCGATAGAAATCGCCCCACACTAAGTGCCCAATTCTCGTTTTAGCGCCTCGAGTTCCGCATCGATCTGGTTTTGGCGATCGTCGGCGACAGGTGTCGCGGCAGGAATCGCAAAACGTCCGGACGAGGCTGGGGGAATGACTTCAGCAACGACTCCCAGCGACTCGCGTTTTCGGAGCGCTTCGGAGAGGCGCGCTTCCAAGGCGCGCTGGATCGTGGCGAGGTGCTCTTTACTCCCGACGGCAGCCTTATGTTGATGTTCCAGGCCCGCGATCAAGTCTTCGACTTCGCGCTTTCGCATCAGACTTTGACGCGCCTCTGTTTCGGCTCCAGCGGCCAGTTGTTCACGGGCCTTGTTGTTCCAAGACGCGACCGACTGGCGCTGCTCTTCGATTTCGCGTCGCAAGCGTTGTTCGGAATTGGAGGCGTTGTTCGCGCTGCGCTGGGCACCCGCCAACCCTTCCTGCATTTCGGTAACAATCTCGGCAATCGCCACGCGAGGATCATTGGCCTGGTTCAGCAGTTGTGTCAGGTTACAGGTGACGATGTCAGTCAGGCGGCTGAAGTAACTCATCCGAGTCTCCTTCAAATAGAACAGATAGGTGAACGCCACGAGCCGACAAAACGAGCCGGCCCGCGTGGAATAATTGCGAAATCAGATCGAGGGTCGTGAGAAACCGCTTTGAGGCAAATTGCTTTGTGGTACTGACAACGCACGATCGGATCGCTTGGATGACATTTTTGTAATATTTATCCTGCAATTGTCGGATCAACGATTCCGCGAGCCACCAGTTTCTCCCGCAGTTTCTCTCGAGCCAGACGCAGTCGGCTCTTGGTGGTTGGCAGATTCGACTCCATCGCATCGGCCACTTCGGGCAAACTTAGTCCGGCATAAATATGTAAAATGAACGTCAGTCGTTGGTCTTCAGGAATATGATGCAGCAGTTCGTCGACGACGCGCGCAAATTCTCGCTGGTCGAATTGCTCTTCAGGGGGCGGCAGCGCGTCTGCCAGACGAGCGATCATTTCATCGCGATCATCGTCGCGATGACGACCCTTGGCGGCGTGGACCAGACAATCGTGAGCTCGCCGACGAGTTGTGTCGATCAACAAGTTTCGGGCGATGCGATACATCCACGCCTTAAATGTGCCGCGCGGCAGGTAATCCCATGCCGTCGCGTGGATGCGCAGCAATGTTTCCTGGCTGAGATCTTCGGACAACTGCCAGTCGCGTAACTGGCGATTAAAGAATCCGATCAACGGCGACTGATGACGAGACACCAATTGCCCAAAGGCGGCTTCATCGCCCCCTTGCAATTGAAGCATCAGTTGATCGTCTTCGTCGTGCATGAAATGGTGTACTGGATGCGTGCGTCGGTCGACCTGAGACATTCACCGGAAGTTGTCTACTCTAATCCCGACGAACTCGGTTGCCTACTGCCAGCGTTGGCCAACGGTGCTCAAGTCGGTATGTTCGGCACCCCGGCAATCGCGCCGATTCAGATGGCAAAAAGTGAATAGGATCAGGGTGATGGCTTCGATTTCGCTCGATTATGGAACAACAAGCTGCTGGCACGTCGAAATTGACGACGCCCATCTGCTATGGCAATTCAACGGCCCCCCCGCTCTTCTCGATGTGGCGGGTACCATTACGGACGGTCTGCAGAATCCGCTCGACTTCCCTGCTCTGCGTCAGGCATTAGTCCCAGGCGATAAGGTCGTGATCGTCCTTGATCGCCATGTCCCTTCGGCTGCGGAAGTCATTGCCGGCGTCTGGCAACAGTTATTGATGGCCGCCATCGCTCCCGAAGACGTACAGATCCTGCAACCGATCGCGTTGACCGGGGTCCGCCCGCATGACCCGCGGCGATTGCTCCCCGAAAATGTCCGAGACGCGATCGCCTGGAAAGTCCACGATCCGACTGATGACCAGGGGATTGGCTATTTGGCGTCCAGTGCCGATGGCGAACGCATCTATCTGGCGCGCGATGTGTTGAACGCGGATTTCGTCCTGCCGATCTCACGACTGGGCTTTGACCCCGTGCAGGGCCGTCGCAGCATCATGTCTTCGTTCTATCCCGGTTTGTCGAATACGGCCGCCTTTGCCAAGACACGCGGTCAGGGGCACAGCGAACTGGGCCCCGATGACGAACGCCCGCTGAGCCAGCGAATTCAAGAGATCGCCTGGCTGCTGGGAATTCAGTTCACCCTGCAAATCATGCCGTCCAGCGGTCATGGCGGTGCCGCTGGGATTCTGGCTGGCAATCCGGAAGCGGTTGCTCAAAGAGGGCGATCGATACTCGATTCAAGTTGGAGAGTGCGGTTTGATCAACGCGGTGAAACGGCAATCGTTTCGATTCCGTCCAGTCCAGATGATGCCGCGGATTGGGATCAACTGGGAGCGGCTCTGGAAGCAGCCAGCCGACTGGTCGTTCGCGAAGGCAGGATTATCGTTCTGTCGGATCTGGCGGCCGAGCCTGGCCCGGGGATTCAACTGCTGAAGGCCAGCCGATCGGCCAAAGCCGCGCTGCAACCCCTGCGCAGAGAATCACCGCCCGATCTGGTCGCGGCCTCGCAGATCGCCGCCGCTTCAGATTGGGCATCGGTCTATCTGCTCAGCAAGGTTCCCGCGCAGGTGATCGAAGACGCTTTCATGACGCCGCTGGAATCCGAAGCGGAAGTTTCCCGGCTGGTGCAAACCTGCGACGGCTGCATGGTGCTGGCGGGAGCTCAGCACGTCTATACAGAAGCACCCGCGTAAGGTCTGCGGCTCGTTCCGATTGTAGAAGTTGCAATAGTTACAACACCGAAACTAAGTAAGAATTACAAGCCGCCCATTTCTGACGGTCGGTCGTGAATTTTCGTAAGAGCGGCAACCTATTGCCTTCCTGTGGCTTACATCGAAATGTCGATAGTGAGTGGCAGGTGTTTTTCGCGATGGCACGGTCCGTGCATTACGTCTCCTTCGTTGGCAACCCCAACCAAAACAAGAATACCCGGAACCGGTCGCTCGACTGCTTCCGAGATTCCGAATTATCCTGCCGGCCCGAGGGAGACGGGCTACGCTCTGCTAATCAGACCCACGTCGAATTTCATGCCGATTAGGCCGGGACGTTACCCGCAACGTCCCGGCCTCTCACCTTCTTTGGGGCTGAAATTGCGTTTGTGGCGAG
>DASYEA010000665.1:0-4157 GCA_036499265.1 Schlesneria sp.
AGCAACCACAATTCGCCGAACCGCCTTTGAAAATTGACGGCGATGCCGCTCGATATGATCATCGCATCGGCAACGACGATTTCTCGCAACCTCGAGCTTTATTCAATCTGTTCGATGCTGATCAGAAGCAGCGACTGTTTAAGAACATGTCAGAATCGATGGCCAGCGTCCCCATGGAAATCGTCGAACGACAACTGAAACTGCTGGAACAGGTCCATCCCGAATATGCCGCTGGAGTTCGCCACGCGCTATCGCTGACGAGACCAAGCTGAGTCGTTACAATCTGCGCGACTCTTACCAAGGAATAACGATGAATCCGACCAAGAATGATTTGCCGCTCGAAATTCGCTCGAAGCTGTGTCAGTTCATGAATGAACGACTGGCTGATTTGATCGACCTGCAGTTGCAGACGAAGCAAGCGCACTGGAATGTCAAAGGCCCACAGTTCATCGCCCTGCACGAACTGTTCGATGACATCGCCGGTGAACTGCCTGAGCATGTCGACACGTTGGCCGAACGAATTGTGGCGTTGGGTGGCATTGCCGAAGGAACGCTGGCACCCGTCAGTTCGCGAACCAAGCTGGCCGCCTACCCGCTGACTATCACAAGTGGCAAAGATCACGTCGAAGCACTCTCATCGTCTCTGGCCGCGACCGGAAAGCTGATGCGAGCCGCTATCGATCACTTGAACGAACTCGGTGATGCCGATGCAGCAGACATTTACACTGCAATCTCTCGCTCCCTCGACAAGAACCTCTGGTTCGTCGAAGCGCATCTGCAGGGCTAAGTGACGGTGAGCAATTAGCTCACTGCCTCATAAGACCGGGTGCCGGTTGCTGACCGTTATTTGTTATTTGTTTTTCCGAGGGCCTGTTGGGTACCAAGGGAAGACCGGAGGGGAAGATACGGCCACGTCGAGGACTCCTAGTCCGAGTTGGCAGCAAAAATCTTTTTGGGAATCACAATATTTCCTGAGACGATTCGAAAACGGCGTCGCATGGTATGGTAGGAACCTCTTGGAGCCAGCCATGTCTTTTGAACCGATCAGTGCGAAATCGTTATTCCTGCAAGCGATGGAACTGCCGACGGAGGCAGAACGTGCAGCGTTTCTCGACCGGGCCTGTGCCGGGCAAGCGGCGCTGAAAGCTCGGGTCGAAGGGCTGATCAGGACGGCCGAAGAGGCTGATAGCCTGCTCGATAATCCCGCGACACAGATCGGGACGGATGTCTCTGACCGGTCGAGTGTGTCGCTGGATTTTCTCAAGCCGTGCAATACCCCCAACAGTCTTGGTTGCCTGGGTGGTTATGCCGTGTTCGATGTCATCGGTCGCGGCGGGATGGGGATCGTGTTGCGGGCGATGGATTCCAAGCTGAATCGGATCGTCGCGATTAAGGTGCTGGTCCCCGAGTTCGCGGGCAGTCCGCAGGCCCGGAAGCGGTTCGCTCGTGAAGCGCAGGCAGCGGCGGCGGTGAGCCATGATCACATCGTGACAATTCACGCAGTCGACGATGATGGGCAGGTGCCGTACATCGTGATGGAATGCGTCGTCGGTCAATCGTTGCAACAGAAGATCGACAAGTGCGGGGCCTTGGGGCTGAAAGAGATCCTGCGCATCGGGATGCAGATGGCCTCGGGGCTGGCGGCCGCTCACAAGCAGGGGCTGGTTCATCGCGACATCAAGCCGGCGAACATTCTGCTGGAGAACGGGATTGAACGAGTCAAGATCACCGACTTCGGCCTGGCCCGGGCGACGGATGATGTTGGGATGACGCAATCCGGGCAGATCGCGGGGACGCCACAATATATGTCCCCCGAGCAGGCGATGGGACAGCAGGTGGACACTCGCAGCGATCTGTTCAGCCTGGGAAGCGTGCTCTACACGCTATGTACAGGTCGGCCGGGCTTCCGAGCGGACTCGACACTGGCCGTGATGAAGCGCGTATGCGACGACACCCCTCGTCCGATCGGCGAGACGAACCCCGAGATCCCGGACTGGTTGATTGAGATCATTGATCGATTGTTGATGAAGAAGCCCGAGGACCGCATTCAATCCGCGGCGGAAGTAGCTGAGTTGTTGAGCCAGCACCTGGCTCATCTGCAGCAACCGGCGAGTGTGCCACGGCCGGCTCGATTGCGATCGCCTGTCGTGAAATCTCGTTTGAGTCCACTCTCCGTGTTTGCTTTGGTCCTGACGCCGATCATGATTCTATTGGGTGCCGCATTCGCTATGGATCTGGGGCGAGGCTGGTTGGCTTCGGTCACGGGTATCCCAGAAGCACGTGCTCCACAGATCGCGGAGCCAGAGGCATCACCCGGCGAAGTTCACGTCACATCACCCGTGGAAACGAAGCCTCCTTCTGAGCCTGCAGCGATCGATGATCCGTTGCAGATGCCAACAGTGTTCCCCTTCGCCAAAGATAAGGCCCGCGCTTATCAGGAGGGGTGGGCCAAGCGGTTGGGCGTGCCGGTGGAACGAAGCAACGCAGTGAATCTGACGTTCAGGCTGATTCCGCCCGGTCAGTTTCAGATGGGAAGCATGCCCGAAGAAGCGTCTCAGTTGAAGATTGAACTCGAAGCGCGCGGGGCTTCTGAATTCGACAAGTTCTCTGCCATGTCAAGTGTTCCTCTGCACACGGTGGAACTGTCGCAGCCATTCTACATGAGTGTGTACGAAGTCACCGTGGCGCAGTTTCAGCAGTTTGTGGACGAGACGAGCTATCAGACCACAGGTGAGCAGGCAACGAATGCTCTATTCACCTGGAAGAAATTCATTCCCGAGGTGGATCTGACGAAGCAGCCTGTCGCGGGAGTGAGCTGGGAAGATGCTGACGAGTTTTGCAAATGGCTGACCCGCAAGTCGTCTGCCGATGAGGTACCCCAGCACTATGATTTGCCGACGGAAGCTCAATGGGAATATGCCTGTCGAGCGGGGACCGATTCGTTTTGGTCGTGTGCCGCGAACTTGCTGGCCGAACATGCGATCATCGAGCAGCAGGGGCAACCTTATCCTGCTCAGGTCGGCTTGCGGCGACCGAATCCATTCGGGCTGTTCGACATGCATGGCAATGTCGATGAATGGTGCCGCGACTGGCACAATACGCAATTCTATGGGCGGTCCCCGTTGGTCGATCCCGTTTTCGGTGACAGACCGAACGACCGGGGATCAGGCCGGGTTGCTCGCGGTGGTGCCTGGAACGCGCACGCATGGTGGTCTCGGTCGTCAACTCGGACCTATGACATGCCTTTGACCCCGACCTTTCCGAAGGGATTTCGAGTGGTTGGTAAATTGCCGCCAATTCCAACTCAAAAAGAGGTCAGTGTTTATCCCGGTCATTGATTGACCAGTTTCGACGGGGAAGTTGCATTTTCCGCCGATAAGAGCACCCAACACAGACATCCTATATTTCGTTAGCTACCCAAGCTGTGATTGACTGCAAACCGATCTGTCCACGTTTTGACGGTGTCAATATGATCCCTAGCGATTGCGTTAGGTGCAGGTACCAAGGTTGAAGATTCGGCGAGCAGCGACCGAATCAGTAGCGATGCCGGTCGACTGGTTGAGGGCCAAAATCCCATCCGCGGCTTCGCATCTTCCCGGAATGGATTCCGCGGAGTGATCAGTGATTCGACGGAGACAGCCATGGACAGACGACGGTTTTTGACTGGGATGGGTCAACTGGCAATGGGCGGCTGGGTCGCGCAAGCCATTGGCTGCCGCACCAACAAGCAAACCGCCCACGTCTTGAACGAGACCGACCGTGACATGGTTGGCAGCCACACCGCCGGGGCCGAGACCTGGGAACCGCTGATTCACGGTTCGGTCGATAAGCTGCTCTGCCGCCAGATGACCGACATCAAAACTGTATCGCATGACGGCACTCCTGCTCGCAAGCGCATCTGCTTTGTGGGCCTGGAAAACAAGAGCATCGAAGAACTCGGTGACTTTGGCGAACAGATCTACGAAAAAATCGACACCTCGATCAATGAATCGCAGATGTTCGAAGTGATCAATCGCCGGTTTGTCGAAGCGGGTCTGCGCGAATGCCGACTGCGCCCCGACGAACTGTTCGTCCCCAGTAAGTTGCGATCCTTTACAGGTGCGATGGAGAAGCAGGATCAGCCTTTCGACTACCTGCTGTACGCCAAGATCACCTCG
>DASYEA010000666.1:0-3626 GCA_036499265.1 Schlesneria sp.
GAACAACTGCCGCCGACCCCATCCTGCCGATCGCCAAAGATGACATGTGGTATTACCTGAACGCGATTCTGAATGACTTGTCGGAACAGTTCGCCACGGGTGCCATCAAACGTGACATGGGCGGCACGGTGAATTGCGCGATCTACTTGGTCGCCCTCACCTGTGAAACTGCGGGAGACATCCGAACTCGCAAAGTTCGCGCCATGGTTGTCAAGAAGTCGCTGCTCACTGCGTTCCCAACCGAACCACCACAGTTCGAGTCCGACCGCCACGGCACTCGCTGGCAGACCTTGCAGATCCTCTCGACGGAATACGCCAAGAACCCCTGGCGATTCCTGGAAGTCGAACTCTGCGTCTAATTTCGTGGCCAGCTCGCAACACTTAGTTTGTTTCTGAGTCCTGCCAGGAAACGACCGACAATAGCCCACCTCTTCCAGCGTTGGGTCTGCCTTTTGGGAGGGGCGAGGCTCCTGCCGAGCCGCTAAGTCTTGTTGCGAACGATCATCAAATTAGCCGCTCCGCATTCGTGGTAGATCGACTTAGCTCGGCATCGTAGCATCCGCCGCAGCGTTCACAGATCCCGCAGTCACTTCCGCACCTGCCGTCGGCCCCACATCCGTCTGATCACCCGTGCCGGACATCACCGCTGCTTCAATCCGCGAGAACAGGTCTTCTTGGACTCGTGCGCGCTCGCGATCGATCTGATCCGGCGTCGCCCCCAAGTCGCGCAGCATTGCGACAGCCATCGACAACGCCACCTCGCCCTCACCCGATGAGACTTCGCTGGCACCGGCCAACAACAATGGCGGAACTTCGCGCAGATAGTTGGAACGGACCAGGATCTTGATCCCGGGATTCAAATCTCGGGCCTGTCGGATCACATCTTCCGTGCCGGGGATACCAGCTACGCTCAAGATCAGCGTCCCGGCGCGATCGACTCCCGCAGACAGCAGCGTATCGCGGTGGACGGCATCGCCGTAGATGGCATCAATACCGTCCTTTTTCAGTTGGCGAACGGTCTCGATATTCATCTCGATGATGCAGGGAGTGATGCCGTTTTCACGCAATAATCGACTGACAGTACGGCCCACCGGACCATAACCGGCGACTACGGCGCGATGCCTGAAATCGCTCGCAGAATCTGAAGTCTTGGGTGCGCCGCCGGCATCCGCCTGAGGCTGCACGACTCGGGAATTCAACCAACGCCACAGTTTGGGTTGACGCGATGCCCACGCTTCAATCGGATTCACCAGTCGGTAGAGCAGGGGGTTCAATGAGATCGAGACGAACGCAGCCGCTACAAGCGTATTGTTAGCCTGTTCATTGAAGATGTGCAGATCTTTACCGACGGAAGCCAGAATAAACGAGAACTCGCCGATCTGAGCCAGTGCCAGCGAGACCGCTAACCCCACTCGCACGGGATAGCCGAGAAACAGCACAATGCAGATTGCGGCCAGTGGCTTGCCAATCAACACGATCGCCAGCGTCAGGATCACCACCAGCGGCGAAGCCAGCAACGCCGACGGGTCGAACAGCATGCCGACGGACACGAAGAAGAGCACCGCGAACGCGTCACGCATCGGCAACGCCTCGGTCGCTGCTCGCAAGCTGAATTCCGATCGCCCCACCACCATTCCAGCCAGGAACGCTCCCAACGCCATCGACACTCCGAACAACTTGGCTGACCCGACCGCGATTCCTAAGGCGGTCACCAGCACGGTCAACGTGAACAATTCACGAGAGCGGGTCGCAGCGATCTTGCCTAGCAGCAGTGGAATCAGTCGGTCGCCAACCACAAACGTCAATCCGATGAGCGCACCGATCTTGACCGCCGCGATTACCAGCGCGAGCGTGATCCCGCCAACCCCAGTGGCTCCTTCGCCAAATAATGCTGGCAACAGCACCAGCACGATGACCGTGAACAGATCCTCAACCACCAGCCAGCCGACGGCGATGTGACCAATCGGCGTGTGCATGTCGTTGTTATCTGCCAGCACCCGCGTGAGTACGACAGTACTGGCCACGCTGATCGCCAACCCGAAGATCACCCCCGCTTCCCAACTGTAGCCGACACTCCAGCCCGCCAAAGCGCCCAGGATTGTGGCCACAATGCTCTGAGCGACCGCACCCGGGATGGCAATTCGCCGGACGGCCAACAGATCTTTCAGATGAAAGTGCAGGCCAACCCCGAACATCAGCAGGATGACGCCGATTTCCGCCAACTGTTCGGCCAGTTCGCGGTTAGCAACGAAACCAGGCGTGTTCGGTCCCACGACCAAACCGGCCAACAGATAACCAACAATGGGTGAGAGCCCCATTCGATGGGTGATGTATCCCAGGATCAAGGCGGCTGTCAGACCACCTGTCAGTGTCGGAATGAGATCATGCACGTTGAGACCAGATCTGTTTCAAGAGTGATGCTGATGAACCTGCCTGGATCTAATCGCGTTTTCGCGTCAGTTCTCCAGTCAGTTGTCCCGAATAGCTGCGCGACCACCAAGCTCCGGTGGCGTTGCGTTGATCGGCAGACGAAAACTTGTACTCGTAATACGTCAGCCGAACATAAAGAGGTGGGTCGCGACCCAGTTTCGGATTCCCGGTCAGCCGTGCGACCGATGGATTACCTTCCAGGATTTTCTCTGCCAACGCCGCCAGCCAATAGTCGTTCCCTTTGGGGTTCAGGGCCGCAAACCACATCAGCCAATCCAAGCGAGGCATATGAGGTGCCACGATCGGCGGCGCGCGATTGATATCGCCAGGTTTATACGGAAATTCGCAGGCCTCCCAGGTCCGCCCGTCATCGCTGATTTCAACCACAATCTCGGGACGGCGGGTCGTCATCACGCGGAACAAGCCATAGCCGTTGATCGTTCGATAAGGGGCGATCGGGTTGAGCAACGCAGGTTCGGCCCACGACAACAGCCATCGGTTGGCGTGACCCAGCGCTGAAACGACGGTTTGTGGCATCTTGTCGACTTGCTGCGAGCGGACCATTTCTCGAACAATCGTCAACGAACTCAGGGCTAACAGCGCGATCCCAGCGGTTGTTCCGATCCCTGTTCGCCATTGCGGACGTGTCGCATTCAGCGCCGCGATCGACCTGACGGATGTCGACCGCCATCGGATCAACCGATGGAGCACATGATCATTGAGCAGCGGCAGGCACAAGACGATCGTCTGCAAGTTGAAGAAGCCAAAATTGCCGGTCGCTTCGATGGCCAGCATCAACACAATCGTCGACAGCCCAGAGAAGACTCGCCCTCGTCGGCCCGTGAAAATCAGAAACGGCAGGATCAGTTCAACGACAAACATGAGCATCAGCGCGACCCGGTGACAGGTCAACGGAAGCTGATACACATACCAACTGATCCAGTTCGGAATCGGCTGCGTGTAATAATGAAATTGCAGCGCCGTTCCATCGTTCCAAGCCGCATCACCGGATAACAACTTAGTCACCCCGGACAGAAACATCAGCTTGAAAGCCAACCCCCATAGTAACCAGCGAGCCGCCGGCAACATTGGCGGTGCCTGTTGCCAATCGACTCTCCATCCTCGCGGCGCGTAGAGCAGCGAACAGACGGTCATCTCTAACAATAGAGTGTCCCACTGAAAGCTGAGAAACGCCT
>DASYEA010000667.1:0-5005 GCA_036499265.1 Schlesneria sp.
GCAGATCAACATTATGCAGAACGGTCAGCGTTCGCTTGCTACCATCAGTGATTGGGTGATGCCAGCTGAATGGGGATGGCATGCATTTCTCCTGCCATCAATGGATCAGGGGACGATCGACCTTGACTTTCGTCAAGCCAAATTTGGTGGTGCCAACCAAACCAATCAGCAGTTTATCCAGACGAAGATTGATCCCTACGTCTGTCCGAGTGCCGCTCTTCCACAGAATCGACCGAGTGGATGGGGCTATACGACATACCGGGGTTCGATGGGGGCGTACGACAACAATCAGTCCTCGTCTGGAAATCCTCCGACTGCCCCGAATGGAATGCTGTACCAGAACAGTTCGGTACGGATGTCGGATATCACCGATGGAACATCGAATACAATTCTGGTCGGGGATTCACCATATGGTTTCTGGGGCGATGCCTACAGCTGCTGCGTTCGCGTTTGGGACGATAAGGGACATACAGACATGTTCGACTCGTATTGGGTTGTTGCGCAATCCAACATGAATCTTCAATTCTTCAGCTTCGGTGGTTCGCACGGTGATGTCTCTGTCTTCGCGTTGTGCGACGGTTCAACGAAGACCATTTCAAAGAAGATCGATAATAATGTTTTCAAAGCTATTGCGACCCGCAATGGTGCTATGAAATCAATGGGTCCAATGATGGAAAATGTGACCGACGGCTTCTAAACTTCGATTTGGCTGCCCTGTTTGATTTTCGCAAAACCAAGACCCGGCACCGCAAAGGTACCGGGTTTTTTCTCGTAGATTATGTCTCAATCGCAATTTTCGATCACCGTCAATGACAGCTCTCGGATCGTTCCGAACGGTATCACCGTGGAAGGTTTGCTCGACCTGTTGGGGTTGAAGCCACGATTCTTGGCGGTGGAGTTGAACAGGCGCGTTGTCCCGCGAAGCGATCACCGTCAAACTGTCCTCTCCGAAGGCGACTGTATCGAGATTGTGACCTTGGTTGGTGGAGGTTGATTGCGTTCATGTCTGTTGTAGATTCGCCTCTCGTGTTGGGATCGCATCGGCTTTCGTCGCGGCTGATCGTTGGGACTGGCAAGTACGCGACATTTGAATTGATGCGAGAATGCCTGGAAGTCAGCGGTGCCACCGTGATCACCGTGGCCGTTCGTCGCGAGCGGCTGGTCGATGCGGCAGGCCGTAATATCCTCGATTTCATTGATCTGGATCGCTACACGATTCTTCCGAATACCGCAGGCTGTTTCACCGCCGATGAGGCTGTCCGCACGGCCCGCCTGGGACGTGAGATCTTATCGAGTGTTGGCAATCCAGGCGCAAGTTGGGTCAAGCTGGAAGTGCTGGGGGACAAGAAGACTCTGTTGCCAGATCCCGTGGCAACGCTGGAAGCGACGCGGCAGCTTGTCGCAGACGGATTCGAAGTGCTGTGCTATACGACCGACGATCCGATTACGGCCAAGCGACTGAAAGATGTCGGAGCCACATCTGTGATGCCGGCGGGAAGCCCGATTGGCAGCGGGCAGGGGGTCCTCAATCCGAACAACATTCGGATCTGTCTGGAATATCTCAAAGAGAACGATCCCAATTACCCCGTCATCGTCGATGCCGGGGTGGGAACGGCGAGTGATGTCGCGTTCGCGATGGAACTGGGCTGCGACGGTGTGTTGCTCAATACGGCCATTGCATCTGCTCAAGATCCAAAGGCAATGGCCGAAGCCATGAAGCTGGCTTGCCGAGCGGGGCACATCGCTGCTGGAGCGGGCCGAATACCGCGCAAACTGTACGCCACAGCCAGCAGTCCCGAGACGGGCTTGATCTCGCCCGGCGCGCGGTAGAGTAGCGTTCTCAATCACTGATATGATGGTGCCGCGGACAGAACGAATCAGGAGTGTTTTCATGTCTCGATTGTTGTTCGTTGCCATTCTATCGAGTCAGATTGCTTTCGGGGCGCTCTTGCGAACGGATTCAAAGTGTTTTGCTGAAGAACCGGGAGCCAAGGGATCTTTTGAGTTGGAGTTCAATGGTGCCGACAGCTACGTGGCCATTCCAAAGCTTCGCTATGATGGCTCAACGCCATTGACCTTGGAAGCATTTGTGACTCCGTTTCCGCGCAACCCGCAACCTCGTCGCAGTTGTGTGTTGGGAAACGTCGAACTCTCTGGCTTGGCACTTCATCACAAGGCCGATGGCTGGTATTTTCACGTCAACGATGGCCGAGATGACAACGGTGGTTATGCGTCGACCGGTTCGATCGACGAACCGTTGGTGAATCACCTGGTCCATCTCGCAGGAGTCTGTGCCGGCAAGAAAGTTCGCATATTCGTTGATGGAAAAGTGCAGGATGATGCTGACATGATAAATCCGCACAAGATGTCAGTTTTCGACTTCATGGTTGGAGCTGATCCAGATAAGCAGGGCAACCCTCATCAATTCTTTAGGGGAACGATTGACGAAGTGCGAATTTCAAAGGTCGCTCGCTACGACCGAGACTTCATGCCACCCAAAGATAGATTTCCGCCTGATGCTGATACGCTGGTGCTATACCACTTCGACGAAGGCGATGGTGACGTTGCCAAGGATGCTTCGGGTAATAATTACGATGGCCAAATCCACGGCGCGAAATGGATCAAGTTGACGAAGTGATCCCACCCAGGCTTCCAGAGTGATCGTCGTTGCTGCCTCTGCTGAAATTGTGTCGATACTGCAGATTCTGAGAACCGGCCCATCTGTTGTGCTATTGGAGCAGAACCGTTATTTCAATGACCTCAAATGTGTCATTTGTTGAACTAAGATTCATCCATCTTAGATCGTCAGGGTCTTTTCTCAGCGAAGTCTGCTTCAGCACGTAAGCCGCCATGATCGATCGATTGGCTCGCATTGTGTTTCGATTCCGGTACGCCGTCTGGGCGGTGATACTGCCGTTGATTGCGCTATCGTGGATTTTCGTGCCGCCAGTTCAATTCGACCAGACGATTGAAGGCTTTTTCCCAGAGGATCATCCGGCTCTGCTGAGCTATGAAAAATCGAAACGCGCTTTCGGGGGCGACCAGATCGTGTTCGTCGCGTATGACGATAATGAGCTTTGGACGTCGGAAGGTATGGATCGCGTTCGAACTCTCGCCGATCGAATTACCGAGCAAGTGCCCGGAGTTGAACGAGTGGACGCCGTTGACCAGATGCCTGTTCCGTGGCTTGTCGATGATGCGGTCGCCGCGGCATCGGGATCGTTCTCGTTCCTGGGGTTGTATCGCATGGTGGCCGGTCGCGCGACTGTTTCGACAGTCGTTCGATCCAATGTAGATGACCCGGAAGCACTCGACGAATTTCGTGAGCGGATCAGCAACCATCCTCTGTTCAATGGGTTGCTTGTCGATGGGAAGGGCCGAACGACGGCCATTCTCGTGCGACTAGATGCATCAGCCGAAGCGGATCGTCGGCCGGCGGTTCTCGCGTTGCGCAAAGTGTCAGATCAGTTTGCTAGAGAGAACAAGTTAGACCACGTCGCTGTGGCCGGGCCGCCGGTGCTGGTCGTGGACGGTTTCGTCAGTCTGGATCGCGATAACCAAACACTGGGTGTCGTCGCGATGATCTTGATGACCGTCACGATGCTGATCGCCGTTCGAAATCCCGCATGGGCGCTACTATCTCTGATTGCCGGCTGGGCCACTTGGGAACTCACACGTATCTGTATTACGGTCTTCAATCTCAAGTTGTCGTTGTCGGCGGGGCCGATCGTGGCCCAGACCGTTGTACTGTGTATGCCTGCGGCCAGCCATTTGGCGGTGCGGTTCTTTTCGATCCTGCACACTGGCTTATCGCGTTCTGAAACCGCACACGAAACTCTCACCGTGATGTTCCCTCCCGTGGCATGGTGTGCGATTGCCTCGGCTTCCGGCTATCTCGCCACGTGGGCTGCGACGACTGTTCAGCCGGTAGCGCAACTGGGAATTACCATGTTTGCCTGCAACATCATCGCCGGTGCGCTGGTGTGGATGCTGGCGGCAGGTGCAATGACGATTCGACTTCGCCGCAATCCTGCGGAAGCTGCCAACGTCGAACAGGGAACGGCGGCTGTCGCGGAAGGGGTCGGCAAGATGACGGATTGGGTGCTGACTCATCCCCGAACGACGCTGCTGCTATTTGTTGTTCCCGTGTTGCTCGCATCCGTTGGAATGACATGGCTTCAGTTTGAATCGAACTACATCAATATTCATAAACCACGCTCGCGAGTGGCCACCGATTACCGCTTCATCGAAAAGCGAATGGGGGGCATCGGCCTTGTCGAACTGATCTCGCCCGCGCCTGCAAAGATGACTGCCGAATGGCTCGATAAAGTCGGGCAAGTGGCGGCAAAAATGAAGCAAGACAATCCGGAGATGGTCGCGGGGATCGTGTCACTGGCCGACTTGCTGAGCGTGCCGCCCTACGTCGACAAAGATAATCGCGATGATGTCGTGGCGACCAAGGTTCGGATCTTAGGCAATGCCAGGTACGAGCATTTCCTGAACAATCTCTGGAGCCGAAATAAAGAGGACAGTTCCCAAGATCAGGTTCGAATCCTGATTCGTGTTCAAGAGAGTGCTCAGCCGGAACTGAAAGAAGCCTGCTTCACGAACTTACTGCAGACCAGTCGACAGGAATTGTCCGATCAGACTTTTATCACCGGTCTGTCGCACTTGATGACACAGATTACGCATGCGGTGGTTTCAACATCATTTCGAGCGACCCTGTGTGCTGGCTTGATGAGCCTGGCGATGCTCTGGGCGGCCTTACGACATCTGCGACTGGCATTTCTGGCGTTTTTGCCGACGTTATTGGCTGTGGGGTTGGTCCTGGGGATCATGGGTTGGCTGGGGCTGAAGATTGATATGTCTACGGCGCTGGTCGCCGGGGTCGTGATTGGCCTCTCAGTCGATGATGCTGTGCATTGTCTCTTGCGCTGGAAGCAAGAATTGCGAGCCGGCCGTCCTTCGGATGAAGCGTTAAAGGTGGCTTACGCGGGAAGCGGTC
>DASYEA010000668.1:0-2168 GCA_036499265.1 Schlesneria sp.
GCGTCTTGTCGGCATACCGCATCTCACGCATTGAGATTCGGCGGTCTCCGTTGGAATCGAGCGTCGAGAAGAATCCGGCACCGTTATCGTAGACAGTGATGTGGCAAGTCATCGCGACGGGCTCGCCGCGCGCGCGAATGAACTCTTTCATCTCTTCCCCGAATATCTTGCCATCTCCGTCGGCATCAATCTGATCGAACAAGCCGCGGCCAAATCGTTCACGGAGCATGGTCTCGTCGCGGTCGAGATAACCGTTTTTGTCAGCATCGAGTTCATTGAAGATCCGCAATGCGACCTTCATCGACTCCTCGAACGGATCGACGTCGCGCGACGAGAACGTCACGACGGCATTTTGCAGGCTGATTGTTTCAAGTCCCGGAACATGATCACCGTCTGTTCGATCGCCGACTGACGCAAGTGTCCGAAGCATTGGCTGTCCGTCCCGGTGGATGACATCCGCTGCCAGTTCCACTGCGACTGGCGAATTCTTCACGCCAGCAAGCTCTTTCAGACTGAGCTGCCCATCTTTATCAGTATCACAAGTGGCGATCGCCTCTCTTGACCAACGTAATTCCTCGCCGGAAAGCTTGTGATTGCGATTCGTGTCGTACTTCTGCAAAAGCTGTGCAGGCAGCAAAGTCTGATTGGTATCCCGTAGCAGATCCGCTGCCGACGCCGTTTGGGGACGGGGTTGCGTTGCCGGTACAACTTGCGGTTGTGGCAAAGTGGATGGGGGAGGCGCAAATTCGTCGAGTGTCACGCATTCATCGTCATCGAAATCTTTCGCCAATAGCAGATCGACTGAGTTCTGCATCTCAACCAAATCCACGACGCCGTCCTGATTGGAGTCGAGCAATTTGAAGACGGCATCGTCGCTGGCAGAAGTGGTGACGTTTTGGCGATAGACAACCGTCTCGCCGCCGAATCGCTCGAACCTCTGTTCCATATCACGTCGAGAAAACGCTGGTGTCGCCCCGATCTCCTTCAGAAACGCTTCAGCCTTCGGACGCTGTTTTTCGCGGAATAGCGGAGTTCGCTCGGCCTCTTCCCGCGACAGTTTGCCGTCACCATCCGTATCAAGCGTTTTCAATAGCCGATCTAAACTGGCCCGCCGAGCCTCCTGCGGAGACACGCCACCGACCGAAACATGGATTCGCAAATGTACGGGACCGCTATCGAGCATCAATATAACATCGCGAACCTCGGAACTTGTGGCCGATTCATCCGCCCGAACAAAACCAGATGAGGAGACCCAGATCGCAAGAGCCAAACACACCAGGCTCAACCGCCAAATGATCGATTCCCAGGAAACCAGCCTAGCCGATCCTGCAATCGATAATTGGAGAGTGTTGTGAGAATATGTCATCGGAAAGCGTGCAATACTGTGATTGTGATCGTGGTGATTTGGCGACTCGTATTTTGACCTTACGACCTCTAGATTTGATGTTTCGCTGCGGGTGCGACGACAAGTTCCTCGACGACTTTGCCGCCTCGTTCGACCAACGGAATCGGTCGGCCTTCGGGTGAAATGTTTTCATGCTCGGGGTTGACCCCAATTCCTGTGCACATCGTCGCATAGAGGTCGGCGATCTTGACGGGCCGGTCCTTCACCTCCATCCCCGTGTCACCGGTGTTCCCAATCACTTGGCCTGCTTTGATCCCGCCCCCACCGAGCACCGTGGACCAAGCCAGGGGGAAATGATCCCGGCCGGTTTTGACGTTTATCTTCGGAGTCCGGCCGAACTCGCCCATCCAGACGATTAGTGTCGACTCGAGTAATCCACGTTCGCGAAGATCGGACATCAACGTCGACCAGGCTGGATCGAGTGTCTCGCTCAGTCGCTTCACCTGAGTGAAGTTGTCGGTGTGTGTATCCCAGCCGTTGAGTGCCACCTCCACGAATGAGACGCCGCGTTCAACCAATCGGCGAGCCAACAGACAACCCTGCCCGAACTGGCTGCGACCATACTTGTCTCGTAGTGCCGCCGGTTCTTCATCGAGTTTGAATGCCCCTTTCGCATTCGAGGCAATCATCCGCATCGCGCGATCGAAGTTCGACTTGTGAGCCATCGTCGATGGTCCCTGCGCCCGATTGGCGTAGTCGTCCTGAAGAAACTTGGAAATCTCGAATCGCCGCTCCATTGAGTCCTTGGTCACCCCGATCGGAG
>DASYEA010000669.1:0-9343 GCA_036499265.1 Schlesneria sp.
CTTGAATGAACGGTGTCGTATCATAGACGATGGAATACTCGACACCCTTCGGGAATCGCTGTCGCATGTCTTCCATCTTGGCGCGGACCAACTGCGCGGTCTGCAGAGCGTTTGATCCTGGAAGCTGGTAAACGGACAATGCCACCGATGGCATTCCGTCCAGCGTGCAAAACTGGTCGTATCCCAAGGCACCCAGTTCCGTGTGCGATACGTCCTGCAATCGGATCAGTCGTGAATCGTCGCTGGATTTCAGGATCATCCGGCCGAATTGTTCGTCTTCCGTCAATCGCCCCAGCGTGCTCATCGTGTATTGGAAGACCTGATCCTTCGGCGCTGGCGGCTGACCGATCTGACCCGCAGCAACTTGAGTATTCTGCTGCTCGATCGCCTGGATGATGTCGGTCGTCCCAAGGTTCCTGACAGCCATCTGGTCCGGGTCGAGCCAGATGCGCATGCTGTAGTCGCGCTGACCCAGAAATGCGATATCGCCGACCCCTGCCAGTCGCGACAATTCGTCGCGCAATTGAATTGTGGCATAGTTACTGAGGTACAGATTGTCTCGTGTCCCGTCAGGCGAGTAGAGGTTGATGATCACCAGTTGGCTGGGTGATTTCTTTTTGACCGTCACGCCGCGGCGCTGAACCAGCGGTGGCAGGATCGGCTGAGCGAGTGAGACACGGTTCTGCACCATGACCTGAGCCAGATTGAGATCCGTCCCGGGGCGGAAGGTGACCGTCAGCGTGAAGTTGCCGTCATTGGTGCATTGAGACGACATGTACATCATGCTCTCGACGCCGTTGACCTGCTGTTCGATCGGCGCGGCGACGGTATCGGCCACCGTCTTGGCATTGGCACCCGGATAGACCGCCGACACTTCCACAGTCGGCGGTGTGATCTCGGGATATTGAGTCACAGGCAGATTGAAGACTGCCAGGAACCCAGCGAGCGTGATCACGATGGATAGCACAGTCGCGAAGATTGGCCGATCGATAAAGAAACGCGAAAACATAAATCAACTCGCGGTCATGCGGACGAATGTCATTTCGTCCTAAACTCTTCAACAGGTGAACCGAATGGCGTCAGCCCCCGAAATAGTTGGAGTGTGCACTTGTGGCCAACCAATTTTGGTCCGGGGGCTGACGCTTGCCGGCTTACCTTGTCCCCTAAAATTCGTCGGTGGTCTCGTCCTTCAAATTCAGTGGACCGTTTCTTCTTCATTCTCCACAGCAACCGTTGTCGGAATCGTGTCTGAATCTGATTCTTCAGTGACAATCGATGGCTTCGTGCTTCTTGCGAGTGGTGCTTTACTGGTCGTCAACCGTTGGTAAGTGCGCATCACGAAGCGCCGAGCAAACCCGAACTGAAGCGTGTCGATGATTGCACGACCCACCTTTGGCACGATCCCCGTCGAGAACAGATGCCATTCACTCATCCAGTCGATGACATAAAAGAAAATCGGCGTGAGAAAAATACCGAAGAACGTCACGCCCAACATCCCACTGAAGACCGCTGTCCCAAGGGCTCGCCGCATTTCAAAGCCGGCACCGTGGGCGATGACCAGTGGCAAGACGCCAAGGATGAAGGCGAACGACGTCATCATGATCGGCCGCAAGCGAAGTTCGCAGGCTTGCAGTGTCGCCTCGCGACGAGGGACGCCGGTCTCACGGCGGTACTTGGCAAACTCAACGATCAAGATCGCGTTCTTGCTCGCCAGTCCAATCAGCACGACGAAGCCGATTTGCGTAAAGACGTTGATATCCATCTTGGCGTATCCGACCCCGGCGATCGAACTGAGGACGCACATTGGTACCACGAGAATGACCGCCAGTGGCAATGCCCAGCTTTCGTAGAGGGCAGCGAGCACGAGGAACACGAAAGCCACCGAGAACGCGAAGACCACCATCCCTGTGTTGCCGGCAATCTGCTCCAGGTAGGCGATTTCAGTCCATTCGTACGACATCGACCTGGGCAGTTCTCGCTCGCAGAGTCGTTGCAACGCTTCGTTCGCCTGTCCGGTACTGTAGCCGGGAGCGACGTTCCCCTGGATGGCGGCTGCCGGGTACATGTTGTAACGCGTCAACACGAGCGGCCCACTGATCTGACGAACTGTCGACACCGTCCCCAGCGGCACCATTCCGCCGTGGATATTGCGAACTCGCAACTTCCGCACATCTTCGACTTCATTCCGGAACCGAGCGTCTGCCTGCACGATGACCTGCCAGGTGCGGCCGAATCGATTGAAATCGTTGACGTATCGCGAACCCAGATACGCTTGCATGGTCCCAAAAACGTCACCCAGACTCACTCCTTGCATCAAACAAGCGTCTCGATCGACGTCAGCAAACAACTGCGGCGAGTTCGCCTTGAAAACAGTGAACAGCCCCGAGACGGCAGGTTCACCGGGAGTTCGAACCGTCTCGCCATTAACCTTCTTTTCCATCGACTTGCTTTTGTCGATCAGGCTATCCGTCTGAGCCTGCAGCATTTCCAATCCGACATCGCCGCGGTCTTCAATCATCAGCTTGAATCCACCGGCACGCCCCAAGCCCGACACCGCGGGAGGAGCGAATAATTGCATGGACGCTTCGGGAATCTCTGCGGCGAGACGTTTCCGCAAAGTTGCCAGGATCGCTTCGGCTCCCTGCGTTGCCGGGTCGTGACGTTCAGCGAAATCTTTCAGGATGATGAACATCGAACCGAAGTTCGATCCATACGCGCTGAGTGTAAATGAGTTGCCCCCGACCGAATTGACGTTCTTCACGCCCGGTGTTTCCAACGCGATCTTTTCGATCTTCGCAATGACTTCGCGCGTGCGAATGGCGGATGATGCATCCGGCAACTGGATGCTGGCGACGACATATCCCTTGTCCTGAGACGGGATGAACCCTGTTGGAAGCTGATTGAATCCCCAGTAGGTCAACCACAGCAAGCCGCCATAGACGATCAACACCAGCGCCGGAACGCGCAGAAGTCGTCCGACCATGCGTGAGTAAATCGTTGTCGAAAACTTAAATCCACTGTTAAAGAGTCTAAAGAACCACCCCAGCGAAAAGTCGATCAACCGCGTGAGCATGTCACGCTTTGCCGATCGTGGCTTCAGTAGCATGGCCGCCAGTGCCGGGCTGAGAGTCAGGGAGTTCAATGTCGAGATAATCGTCGAGATGGCAATCGTCAGCGCGAACTGCCGAAAGAACTGGCCCACGATTCCCGAAATGAACGCGCAGGGAATAAAGACAGCGCTCAGGACAAGGCCCACGGCAATCACCGGACTGGCAACTTCGTGCATCGCCTGTCGAGCGGCATCACGCGGAGCCAGACCGTGCTCAATATGATGCTCAACAGCTTCGACCACGACGATCGCATCGTCGACGACGATCCCGATCGCCAGAACCAGGCCGAAGAGTGTGAGGTTATTTAGGCTGAAGCCGACAATCGCCATCGCGGCGAACGTCCCGATGATGGCGACGGGGACAGCGATCAGCGGAATGATGGCCGCTCGCCATCCCTGCAAAAAGACCAATACGACGATGGCGACCAGGATGATCGCGTCACGAAGGGCGTTGAAGACTTCCCCAACTGATTCTCGGATGAACGGCGTTGTGTCATAGCCGATCGTGTATTCGACGCCTTCAGGAAAATCCTGCGACAACTCTTTCATCTTCAATTTGACTTGATCGGCCGTATCCAGCGCGTTCGCGTCGGGAAGCTGGAAGATGGCCAAACCGACGGTGGGACTTCCGTCAAATCGATTGCTCACGTCCTGGCTACGAGCATTGATTTCGACTCGCCCGATGTCTTTAATTCGAACAAGCTGGCCGTGTTCACCAGTTCGAACGATCACGTCTTCAAAGTCTTCGACTTCCGTCAGGCGACCTTTGACGCTCAGCGGCACCTGAAGCAGTTGTCCGTCTTCTGATGGCGGCTGGCCGATTTGACCTGTCGCAATCTGCAGGTTTTGCTCGCGCAGCGCATTGACGACATCTTGAACGGCAATACCGCGAACGGCCAGTTTTTCGGGATCGACCCAGACGCGCATGCTGTAGTCACGTTGACCAAATACCAGCACTTCGCTGATACCTGGCAGGCGCGAGAGTTCGTCTTTCAGACGCAAGACCGCGTAGTTGCTCAGATAAAGCTGGTCATAGCGTTCACTGGGGGATTTCAGACTGACCGTCAGCAGAATATCGGGTGAACGCTTCTTGGTCGTCACGCCGGTCTGGCGAACGACATCTGGTAGAGACGGCATCGCCAGGGCGACTCGGTTCTGGACCAGTACCTGACAAAGGTTCAAATTGACGCCGGGCTTGAATGTGACCGTCAACGTGTAAGAACCGTCGTTCGTGCTTTGCGAAGTCATGTATAACATGTCTTGCACGCCGTTGACCTGCTGTTCAATCGGTGCAGCAACGGTTTGAGCAACGACCTGGGCGCTGGCCCCGGGATAGTTACAGTCCACTTGGATCGTCGGGGGAGCGACCGGTGGGTACTGAGCAATCGGCAATGCAAAGACGGCGATTGCACCCGCTAACGTGATCAGGATGGAGATCACAGAGGCAAAGATGGGCCGGTCGATGAAGAACTGCGAGAACACTATTCAGTCTTTACCGTGTTCAGGAGGTTTGGTTTCGGCAGTTGCAGTCTTGGTTGCCGGGGGAGGACTAGCTGACAATTTGGCTGCATCAGACGGAAGTTCAAAAGGTCGAACTGCGACTTTGGTTCCGGGGCGTACGCGTTGCAGACCCGAGACGACGATGCGGTCTTGAAGCGAAATCTCACCTTCGATGACGCGGCGGCCACCTCGCGACATCCCGACCGTGACGCGACGATAGGCAATCTCGTCCTTGTCGTTCACGACATACACGAAACGCTGACCTTGATCAGCACCCAACGCCTCTTCGCGAATCATCAGTGCTGGATGCGGATTACCAATCGGCACCTGCACTCGCACGAACATCCCGGGCGCCAGGAAGCGATGGTTGTTTTCGACAATCGCCCGCAATCGCAAGGTCCCCGTGGTGGCATCAACCTGGTTGTCGATGAAATTCACTGTCCCTTCGAGTGGGAAGTCCTCTTCGTCGGCAAGCCCGATCTTCACTTTGGTCTCGCTGTCGCGGGCGGATTTCATCTTCCCTTGCTGGATCAGTCGGCGGATGCGCAACACAGTCCGTTCGTCGACATCGAAATAGGCATGAATCTTGTTCAACGAAACAATCGTGGCCAAAGGTGTATCGTCAGCCTTCACCAGATTCCCGGGATCGACCAAGCGACGACTAATCTGACCATCAAGCGGCGACGTGATTTTCGTAAAAGCCAGATTTAGTTCAGCGGCATCCTGGCTGGCAACGGCCGCATCTAAAGTCGCCAAGGCTTCAGTGTGATCGGACTCCGCACTTTCGAAGACTTCCTGAGTAATGGTCTTCTTCTCGATCAATTGCCGAGCTCGATTCAACTGTCGCGAAAAACGATCCATGCGTGCTTTCGCCTGCGCGGTCGTGGCGCGAGCCTTTTCGACCTCGGCCTTGTATGACCGTGGATCAACTTCGGCGAGGACGTCACCCACTTTGACATCGGCACCGTCCTCAAATTTCACGAGGTCCAGATACCCGGTCACTCGCGCCCGAACTTCAACGGTGTTCACGGCCATCGTGCGGCCGGTGAATTCCTCTGTTTCCGTCACAATCTCTTCGACTGGAGACGCAATGAAAACTTCCGGCGGTTTTGGCGCAGGTGCCTTGGCAACTTGCGCGTGACACCCCGCAACAGCAACAATTCCCAGAATCGCTAGCAATGACCAGCGGCGATCAACCTCGCCAAATATTTGCATAGTGATTTCTTGATACCCTCAAGCTGACGGCATGAGCCTTCGAATGTTACTTATCAGTTTCTCAAATATGACTGACTGGTCAGTCATCGATCAATAGTACTGTGCTCGATGGACATTCTTCAAGCAGAACATCATCCTTGTGACATACATGTCATCTCGAAGCTCCTTACAGAGTTTTTCGAACATTTCTGGAAATTAATTTTTGATGCCTGCCAAGTCATCATCTAACCGTCCTTCACGGGCGGATCGTCGCACGGAACGTCAGCAGGCCATTGTTGAGGCTGCTGCCAAGCTATTTGCACAACTTGGTTACAGCGGTTGCGAGATGGAACGCGTCTCAACTGAGTTAGGGATTGCAAAAGGAACTCTGTACCTCTATTTCCCCGGCAAGCAGGATTTGTTCTTCGCCTGCGTCGATCTAGGAATGGGTCAGATGCAGGAAGCGATCCGCCAAGCCACCGCAACCGCGAATGACCCCTTTGAAATGATCGCCCGGGCGATCCGGACATACCTTCATTTTTTCGACGAGAATCCCCACTACGTCGAACTGATTATCCAAGAGCGAGCCAACTTCAAAGACCGCAAGCAACCCACTTACTTCGAACATCGCGATGCCAACCGCGGGCCTTGGCGGCAGATGTACACGGATCTTGTCGCCGAAGGGAAACTACGCGACGATGTTCCCGTCGAGCAGATGCTCAACAGCGTTGGCAACATGATTTACGGGACGATGTTCACCAATCTTTTCATTGGTCGCAACATTTCACTCGACGAACAGTTTCACGCAATCTACGAGATCGCATTGCGTGGAATCACTCGCCAGACAGCGAATTGATCGCGCGAATCGGTATCAGGATGCGGCTCCCACCAATTCCAGAAAGCGGCTCGCAAACTTGGGCCCCGTCCCCGTGTCTTCGTGTTTGAAGAATACGTAGACCCGGGTCCAATCTTGAGCTTTGATGCTCTTGATCCATTTGCGCAGTTCTTTATCTGCGTAGTCTTCGCGTCTTAGCCGCACGTATCCCCAGTCCATCGTGCTGACCAGATTAGCGGGGGGAAGGTCTTCTGCGTCTGCCACGCATAGTGTACAGGAATGGGCTCGAAGGCAGGCGTAAACGTCCTCATCAAACCAGCTCTCGTGCCGGAATTCAAAAGTGATCGGCGTTCGCCTGTCGACGACGTTTAGAAAACCATCCAACCGCGCCAAGTCTTTCTTGAAGTTCGGCGGCAATTGAAACAGCAGCGGTCCCTGCTGTGATTTCAAAATCGCTGCCGTCTGTAGGAATTCGTCGACCTGCTCTGCGCAGTCATTCAGCCGCTTACGATGAGTGATTGTTTGTGGGGCCTTCAGCACAAAATGAAACGACTTGGGAGTCTGCTGAACCCACGACTCCACGACGTTCGCGGCTGGCAGACGATAGAACGAATTGTTGATCTCAACCGTGGAAAACCGCTGCGAGTAATACTCCAGCATCTCCTTTTGTGGCAGCTTCTCGGGATAGAAGCTTCCCTTCCATTCCTTATAGCTGTATCCGCTGGTCCCAACTAGAAATTGCATGTTCCGCACCAGTTTTCTCGAACTGTCATCATGACGACCACCAGAGATTAGCGGCTTCGTTTCACAAACAAAACCATGCCAACTCAGGTGGTCGCGTTTGATCAGCGCGAGGATGGGAATACTGCGACGGCGAATCAGCAACTTCAAACGGAGACGATGTCTACTCTGGCCTAAGCCTTGGCCTGTGAACGACGGAGCCATTCGCCGACGTGCGTGGGTCCGAGACGTGCATTCTTGCCGGGCGTAAGGCTTTGATCGTCGACTTCGATCCCGAAATAACGCGCTTTCGGATCCGTCACGACCTGATGCGAATCACCAACGGAATCCAGGTAACGCCGAACCATGTCGTCAAGATGGATCGCCTCTGGTCCTGCCACTTCGATGGTATCATTCAAAGGTGCTTGAACGGCGACGTCAGCCACGCACGCGGCCACATCATCCGACACGATCGGCTGAAAAAGCGTGTGCGGCAATCGAACCGTCTGACCATCAGTGGCTGATTGAGCGATGCCACCGATGAACTCGAAGAATTGCGTCGCGCGCACAATCGTGTAGGGGATCTTCGAGGCCTTGATCAAAGTTTCTTGCACCATCTTCGCGCGGAAGTATCCACTGGCCAGCAGACGTTCGGTCCCGACGACCGAGAGGGCGACGTGATGTTTTACGCCGGCGACCTGTTCCGCAGCCGCCAGAGTGCGTCCAGCCGTTTCAAAAAATTCCATCACAGGCTTGTCTTCGAACGAAGGTGAGTTGGCGACGTCGACAACAACGTCCGTACCAGTCATCGCCTTTGCCAAACCTTCACCTGTCAGGATGTTGACTCCCGCAGAAGGCGACCCCACCAGAACTTCATGCCCCTGCGAGCGAAGGTTGCTGACGACTTTCTTCCCAATGAGTCCACTTCCGCCAATCACAAGTATCTTCATGGCTCGTCTCCTATTCTAAAATGAATCTTAAATGGTCGGCGTCGTTACATCCGATACGCTCCGTCACGCCGAAGGTCTTGAATGATCATCCCCTGGCGGCGTTGCGATCAGGCTCACGAATTGGCGTCACGGCAAAGAGAAGAAATGCACCCGCTGCTGCTGAGAAGACAGAATAGTCAAGCGGCGGCTTGAGCCCAAGCGCAACCACCATCGTGGTTGCGAAAGTCGTCAGCAGCACCGCGGCGGCGAGGGCGACCCATCGCAACCGGAACCCAGCAATCAGGCCAACGGCAATCAGAACTTCAGCGATTGTCGCCAACCACCCGATGGGAGACACAAGTTGAAGCGGGAGGAACCAATTCAACTTTGCGACGTACGCTTCATACCGTGCAATGTTCCCCCAGGCGACTCCCACGCTGTCGGGTGGCCCCCAAAATCCGGTGCGGTCCGCGACGGCCGAAATGAACGACATTGCCAACGAGATCCGTACTGCCCAGCATGCTAATGTCAAACTTCGATTGTTCACCATAGGTCGCCCCGCACTCATCGATCATTAGTGGCAGCGTTCGTTTGATTTCGGAGGGACGAAATGGCCGCCAAGGCTCGCGATTGCCACCACAGGACTATTCTTTTTTGGGCTCTGGGATCGCAACTTCTTTCGCATCGCGCGGATGGACGACAACCGCAATCAGCCGGGTGATCCCCTTGGCAGCCGGATTCTTCGACACCCGATGCAGGCATCCTGTTGGCTCGTAAAACGTCTCGCCCGCCTTAAAGATTTTAGTCGGCTGATCATCGACCCCCAACTCGTATTCCCCTTCCAGCACATAGACAAACCCTGGACCTGGATGACGATGAGGCATGCCGGCTTCACCTGGCTTAAGGGTCACTTCGACCATCGTCACTTTGGCCTCTTTCCCATCCAGCTTCTCCACGATGTCACGTGCGGATAGCAGCTTCACCGACTCCCATCCTTATGATCGTGGAGGTGGGCGAACGTCATTCCGCCGGCCCCTAACGCAACTCCTACCACCA
>DASYEA010000670.1:0-11199 GCA_036499265.1 Schlesneria sp.
CCTCTTCTGTCGACTGAGTGGCCGGTTCCAGCGACTCTGGGAACGGCAGTGTCCAGTAATAGTGGTAGATACCTGACAGTACTCGCTCGCGGGACTTGTGTTCTTCCGCCTCCGCCTGCTGACGAGCCATCAGGACATCGAGCGAAACCAGACTCTTGGCCGGTACGTCTTCGTCCAGTTGCCAGCGATAGAACTTCAGCGTTTCGGCTCGACACGTCGCCGTGAAGTCTCGAAACAAGACCGACGCCGGCGCATCGATCTGCAGCAGGCCAGCCGCCTGTTCACGTTCGGCGCTGGCGATCCGGTCGGCATCACAGGGATGTGTATCGTACCAGCCGGTCTTCCGCTTCATTTGCTCATCGAGCAACTCCTGCTTTCCTGCCTCGGGAATCTGCTCAGCGCGGTACGTGATCAGGCCGAAAAAATCATCGACAAGACGACCTTCGCGATAGGATTCGCTGAGGTCCGAGATCGCCCAGCGGCGGGCTCCCATCAGCACCGGCAAGCGATGGCACGTCGTCGCGAATGTACTGCTGCCCGACAACCTCGCTTCGTGTCGATCGGCGTCGAACTCCATCTCTCGTGATAACCTGCAGCTCATGGCATGGCCGACATTCATCAACCCCTGCAGAATCTTCCGAGTCAGCCAAACGCCGGCTCGTGTGAGATAGACGATCCAGCCGGCTCGCAGGTCGAGTTCCTTCGACCACCGTTCCAAGGTCGCATCCCATTCGTCGCGCTGATAGACGACGAACGCAAACCAGCGGTTCACCGAATTGATGATGCCGCCCAACCGCATTCCGGCCCCTTGCGAGAAATGGCCGAATTCGTGAGCGAGAATTCCGGCGAACTGCTTCAGGGTCATCCCCGCCACCAGCGGCAAGCCGATGACTAGCATCAAGTCGTGACGGAACGGATTCCAGGCCCCGCTGGTCAGTGCCGCCGCGGCGTTGACATTGTCGTCCAGCAGGATGGACTTGGGTCGAGGCGACCCTACGGCATCGCAAAGTCGATCGATGAATTCGAACAGCAGCGGTTCATCGCGTCGGTCAACGGTCTTCGGTTTGTTGCCGCTGTCTCGTCGTCGAGCGAACAATGGCTTGAGCATAAAAGCGACCAATACGAACCCCACGATCGCCGGTGCGAGGTAGGCGAAGAGAACGCCGATCGCTCCCTTTCCTCTAACTTTCACCTGCAACATGCCGGTGTTATTGACCAGATGCCAATAGGCTCCATAGCAGACCAATCCGATGAGCGCGAGGTAGACAATCGGCAGCAGGACCATCAGCGCGGCAACCACACAAATCGCTAGGCGGTACCCCAGCGTGACTTTGATCGGTTCGATCTGTCCGTCCAATGATCGCAGGATGCGATCGGACAATTCGGATGACGCAGACACGGGTTTCGATGTCGCAGGGGTGGCCATGCTCACGACAGTTCGTCCTCATCCAAGTGGAAGCGCGGCTGGGTTATTAAGGTGACGTGGCGAGAAGACAATACGGATTTGGATGGAGATTGTCAGCGCTACAATTAAATCCGGTGACCGTAACAACATAACGGCTGAACTGATTCACTCGTTTGGTCATGACCTACCTGTCGGATCGTCACCGCAGCACCGAGTCGCGACGCTTTCGAAACCAGGTTCTTGACATTCCGTCGCTCTCTCCCCAGAGTATTTCAGACATTCTGCTTGAATTACCTACAGCAAGGAGGACTTGGTAATGAAGCGTCATTTATGCGTCGTTGGCATCTGTCTTGGTTTCATGAGTTCCGCGATCGCGGCTGATCCGCCCCAGAAAGTGGAGGCATCAGCCAAAGCTGCTGTTCCGCCGCGTGTGATCTCGGGCCGAACACAGATCGAAGCGCTGTTGCTCTCTCCCGCGAAACTCGATTTCGAGGGACGCAAGCAAGTCACGGTTCGCGAAGTTCTGGATCAACTGCATCAGCAGCATCACCTTTCATTGCGGTTCGACACGCCAACTTTGGCTGCGATGTTGGACAAGTCCTCGCAGACGCCTGCGTACCGTCCGGCTCAGGTCGCCGCGGGTTATATGGCTCCGCTGGGTTTTCCGGCCTATTGCCCCGGAGCAAGCTGTCCGACCGGAGTCGTCCACATCCAGTCTGCTCAGCCAGCATACCCCGTAGCCGGGGTTGCGTACCAAGCGCCGGACGAAGCGGGAAACATTGCACCCGCCCAAGCTCCAGCCGCGCCGGCACCGGCTGCGGCAACTCCCCCCGAGCTGCGTCTACGGGCTCTGCTTAACGATGACGATTCTGTCATCGCGGCACCGATTGCGGCACCGGCTCCAGCAGTGGCGACCCCACCCGCCGCTATTGCTCCGGCCGCCGCCGTCGCACCTGCCGCACCACCACAGGCGTATTCCGATTCTTCGCCCACGGGTGCGGCTCCCGCGGATGCGTCGCCTTTGGGACGCAAGAAGCCGCCGGCCGTCACTGCTCCTGAAGCGACTGAGACACCTAAAGGTATTCAGCAAATTCTGGAAGAGTTGCTCGATAAGGAACTCGATATCCAGACGCTCGACTTGTCCAGGGTCAGCATTGCGACGGTGTTGCGACAGGCCCTCGATGCCGCCCCGACCGCGCAGAGTGATGAAGTCTCTGGTATGCCGATACTGATGACGAATGCGGCATTGTTGGACTATCTGATCGAAGATGACGGTCTGCTGATCACCACGCGAATGAAAGCACTGTCGACGCGCGAGACCCGAGTCTATTCGATCAAGCATCTGCAGGATCTGCCTCCCGAACAGCTTTCAAAAACGATCCGACAATCGATTCGTCCCTGGAGCTGGCGATCGCAGATCAGCGATCTGGGTGAGCAACTGAAGGGAACGCCCATCCCAGGAGAAACGCTAACTTCGCTTGTGAAGACTGGGGTGCAGTTAGTTGGTGCTGAAGTCGGGATCGACATTAGTGCCGAGCCCGTAGCTGAGCCCAAACCGACTAGCCGTGCCGACGAAGCCAGGCAGATGGAGATGCTGGGTGGCGCGATTACCAACGGGCTCGTGACGTTCGCTCAATCGACACTGCTGGCGTTGGAAATGTTGCATTACGCCGAACCCCCGACAGCCACCATTCAGACGTTGGTTCACAAGCTGATTATCACGCAGTCGCAAACCGGCCATCGTGAGATCGCTGAACTCCTGAAACAGTTGGCGGATGACTGATCTTGTTTTCTCATTCTGAAATGGCCTGAAAGGCCGCCACGGACCAGCCCAGGGCAGAGCGGAGAGGCGAAGCCTCATAGCGCCGCCCTGGGTTGAGTTATTGAGGACTTCCAAGGCCTGAAGGGCCGCCACAATATTGAGGACGTGGTCGCATACCTTATTCTCCGTAGATCATCAATCACGGAGAAGTGGTTTGTTTCGCCCTTACAGGGCTGAGGGACTTTGATAATTCCTAACCCAGGGCGACGTTGCGGGGCCTTGCCCCTGCACTCTGCCTTGGGCTGGCTTATTGCGGCCTTTCAGGCCTTTTCAAAGCAATCATCAATCATCTGTCTCAGTGGCAATCACTTCACTGACGATGCTCCCTTGGGCAAGCAGCGTCGAAATCTGGTCGCCAACAGAGATCGTCGAAGCGTCTCGGATCAGCTCACCATCTGAGAGGCGCTTGGTCAACGAGTAACCTCGATCGAGGACCGCCAATGGACTGAGTGCGTTCAACGATGATGCGAAGGCCTGCAGTTTCTGCTTGGACGATTCGACGACCTGTTTCATCCCTCGTTTCAGCCGCCCCTCCAGATCATCCAGACGATGCGCCTGCTCCTGGATGCGTTCCAGCGGTCGCGAAAAGCAGCGTCGACTGGCAACGGAATCGAGCCGCAGTCGAGCCCGTTGCGTCTGTTGCTTTAGCGAGTTCACGAGTCGCTGTCTGACGAGATCGAGTTCCAGTTGCACGTCCGATTCCAGCGGCACCACAAGTTCGGCGGCCTCACTGGGGGTCAGAGCCCGTCTGTCAGCGACCAGGTCGGCAATCGTGACATCGACTTCGTGACCAACGGCGCTGACGACCGGGATCTTACAGGCGTGAATGGCGCGGGCTACCACTTCTTCGTTGAAGGCCCACAGATCTTCCAGGCTGCCGCCTCCGCGACCGCAGATCACGACATCGACATCGGGGATCGTATGAACTTTGCGCAGTGCCGCCGCAATCTGGCCTGCCGCCTGATCCCCTTGGACGGCGACCGGAACCAGGATGATGCGGGCTTTCGGCCAACGACGTGTGATCACCTGGATCATATCTCGAACTGCCGCGCCACTGGGGCTCGTAATGAGTGCGATCCGCTTAGGAAATCGCGGCAACGGCCGTTTGCGTTCGACTTCGAACAGTCCTTCCGCCGCCAGCTTCTGCTGCAGTTGTCGGAACGCCAGTTCCAGCGGTCCGATCCCCTTGGGCTGAAGCTGCTCGACGACGATCTGATGTTGCCCGCGCGCTTCGTAGACCTGGATTCCTCCCGCGACGATGACATCCATTCCGTCGCGAAGATCGAATCGCATGCGTTGAGCGGCAGTCCGCCACATCACCGCTTTAAGCTGCGCGGCTTCGTCCTTCAGCGTGAAATAGATGTGCCCGGATCCGGCGCGCATCAAGTTCGAGATCTCGCCGCAGACCCAGAGATGTGGGAAGGTCGCTTCCACGACTTCTTTGAGCGCAAAGGTGACTGCGCTGACAGTGAGAACGGGGATTGTCTCGGGCGGACGAGGAGGCATATATGGATAACTCGATCATCGAAAGAAGGCGAACAAGCGGGACGAGGCGAATCAATCAACCACCTAACAGCAATCGCCCCACATGCTTGACCGCCTGGGCAACATCGTGCGCCCGACCATCGCCTTGGTTGCGAATGGCCGTCAACCAGCCGCGATAGTCGATTTCACCCAGCAGCGCCAGCAACTCGGTCCAGTCGACCACACCGCTGCCGACGGCGGCTTCCTGACCACCACCATCGAAACCTCGAAAGCCGTCTCGCAACTGAACGTGCATCGTCACCGCGTGGAGAACTCGTAATGCTTCGGCATTAGAGCGGCCCGTCAAAGCGAAATGGGCGGGGTCATAGTCAATCCCGATCGGTCCCAATTTCACTTCCTGCACCAACGCCAGCAAATCTTCCGCCGAATCGTTCGTCGGCGTGATGCACAGCACCGTCCCAACATGGTTGGCATGGCTCGCCAGATCATTCAGAACTTCCACCAACAATTGCCGCGATTTTGATTCGCGATCTTCGGGGATTCGGCCCACTTTGCAGCACAGCGTGCGTGCCTTCAGCGAATACGCGAATGTCATCGCTGCTCGGAGCTCGCTCACGCGACGATCGATTTCGGATTCGTCCGTCAACGGGCGCGACAACGGGTACGACGCTCCGGAGATCGTCAGATTCAGCTCGGTCAGGCGATGCAGAAATTGCCGCCTCCCGGTGTCCGTTAGTTCCGTCGCCACGACTTCGTTTCGCAGATCGAACTGAACACCTTCCACGCCAATACTGGCGGCGGATTTCAAAGAATCCATCAACGGTTGACGAAAACAGCGAGTGGCAACGGCAAGGCGAAACTGATGCATGGGGGCGACTTCAAACTCAGAGCTAATCAGATTAATCAAACGCCTATTGTGAATGGCCGGAGATCGGAGAGCAAGGAGGTATCTGGTCCCGACGAACTGATCCGCTTCGGACCTTGGGATCTCTTCGTTCAATCTGTGTACATCTGCGAAATCTGTGGATCAAAATTCTTGTCCGCAGATGACGCAGATTTCATAGATTGAAGACGTGATGAAGGCGGGTACACTGTCGGTGTGAAACTGGCTTAAACGGATGTCGCGACGTTGATGGACGAATGGATGACCGCATTGCTGGAAATTGAAGGGCTGAAGACTTACTTCCGCACCGACGCGGGAACTGTCAAAGCCGTTGACGACTTGTCCGTCAAAATTCGCCTCGGCGAGACACTGGGGCTGGTAGGAGAATCCGGCTCCGGAAAATCGGTCACATCGCTCACCATCATGCGTCTACTTCCCGATGTCGCGGCGACAATCGCCGGGGGCCGCATCTCGTTCCTGGGGCGCGATCTGGTGCAGTTGCCAAGCAGTGCGATGCCTGCGATTCGCGGCAAAGACATCGCGATGATCTTTCAAGAACCAGGGACATCCCTGAATCCGGTCTATCGCGTCGGCGATCAAGTCGCTGAAGCGGTCCTGCTGCACGAAAAAGTGACGCGAGCCGAGGCCCGGCAGCGAGCGCTCGATTTGTTTCGCGAAGTCGGCATTCCCGATCCCGAAATGTCGTTGAACAAGTATCCGCACGAAATGTCCGGCGGGCAGAAACAGCGAGTGATGATCGCGATGGCGCTGTCGTGCAATCCGAAACTGCTGATTGCCGATGAACCGACGACCGCGCTGGATGTGACCATCCAAGCTCAAATCCTGGCATTGATTCGCAAGCTGCGCGACGAACGCGGGATGGCGATCCTGTTCATCACGCACGACCTGGGAGTCATTGCTGAAATCGCCGATGAAGTCGCCGTGATGTATCGCGGTAAGCTTGTGGAATACAACACGGCCAGGAACATCTTCGCGAACCCTCAGCATCCCTACACCAAAGGGTTGCTGGCCTGCCGACCTCGACTGCAGACGACTCGGCGTCGATTGCCCACGGTAGCCGACTTCATGGCTTCGACCGTCGATGACGATGGCCGCCTGATCATTACCGAGAAACAATTATCTCCCGAGCGTCTTGGGGAAATCGAAGGCCGCGGGCGAGGAAGATTGTTACACCCAAATCTCGAATCTGCGGCTGTCGACCCTGCAGGTCGTCCGACTGGCACTCCGGTAAGCTACGTCCCTGCCGATCAGCAACCGCTCTTGCAGGTCAAAAACTTGCAAGTCTACTACCCGATCAAGAAGGGGTTGCTCCGGCGTACGGTTTCGCACGTGAAAGCGGTCGATGGCATCAGCTTCGAAGTCTACAAAGGTCAAACATTAGGCTTGGTCGGAGAATCCGGTTGCGGCAAGACAACGACCGGTCGAGCCATCCTGCGGCTGGTTCGTGTGACCGGCGGCAGCGTGATGTTCGAAGGTCTCGACTGGGCTCACTTGAAGGGGGCGGCACTCCGTCGTGAACGTCGGCGCATGCAGATCATTTTTCAGGACCCGTACAGTTCGCTGAATCCTCGCATGACCGTTGAAGCGATGTTGACGGAAGCGATGAGCGTTCATCGACTCGGCTCGAGTTCTCAAGATCGCCGCGATCGATCCGCCAACCTGCTGGAGGAAGTGGGGCTGCTGGCCGAACATCTGCAGCGATATCCTCACGAGTTCTCAGGCGGCCAGCGTCAACGGCTGTGCATTGCCAGAGCCCTGGCTGTCGAGCCTGATTTCCTCATCTGTGACGAATCGGTTTCAGCGCTCGATGTTTCCGTTCAGGCTCAAGTGTTGAATCTGTTGAAGGATCTGCAGGAAAAGCGAGGCCTGACATACGTCTTCATCAGCCACGACCTGAGCGTCGTAAAATTCATGTCCGACATGATGGCTGTGATGAATGCCGGAAAGATCGTCGAGTTTGGGCCATCGGACGACATCTATGCCAATCCGCAGAACGAATACACTCAACGTCTGATCGCCGCGATTCCGCAACCTTCAATGGAAGCCATCGAACGGCGTGAACGACAGTTGAAAGAGCGACTCGCAACGGCAAAGTAAAAGCCATTTGAACGGCAGATTTCGCTCCTATTCCTGCGAACGGATGATGTTGCGGCGTGTGATTGTTTTTCCTTAAGAAACCCGTCTTGTGATCGTTGCAGGGAAGGCCTATAACTCGCCCGCTTTATCGGACATCCATGATTCCGCCGGAGGTGCCAAACCTTATTTGTGGGCTCGGATCGATTCAACGGTGAGTGCTAGACACTACCGGATCCCGCTCAACTCTTGCGACTCCACCGTCGCGATCCACATGTCCGATAAGCGATTACGAGACCACGGCATCCACAAGATGTCCGTGGTCTCTTTCTTTTCTAGTCCGCCTGATTTCTGTCTTTCCTACGCTGAGAGAAATCCAGCGGTCGAGACTCCGTCGCGTTGGCGAAAAACGAGGATTTCTAACGCAAAGGCGCGAAGGTGCAGAGACACAAAAGGGATGGGACAATAGTCTTTCTGACTAATCACGCTCTTCACTTTGCGTCCCTGCGCCTTCGCGTTGAATCCGCCATAACACGTAGTCGCCCGCAGTTCGTCATGAGAGATACGGACTATTCGTGTTCTACGTGAATAATCCGGCTAAGCTGGCGTTGCCCAGCCACAAATTTACGTCGGACTGGAACTTGTCAGTTTCGCAGGTACAAATCCTCGCGGTATACTTTTCCCGCGTAGTTCTATGCCCAAGCCGCCGTTCTCGCTCGCCGATTCGGGAGATTTTTCCTGATGATTCCTCGTCCGAATGTGAAACTGTGCGGGTTCGTGGGATTGTGTCTATTGCTAGGCATTCATGGGAGCGGATACGGCACCGACCTTCCGAAGTTTTCCGAGACCGAACGCAATCACTGGGCCTTTCAACCGGTCTCGCGGCCAGCGGTCCCGACAACGCCAGAGTCCACACAATCGCAGCCAATCAACCAGATCGATTCGTTTATTCTTTCGGCACTTCAGAAGGATGGACTCGAACTGTCGAAGCCAGCCGACAAGCTGACGCTGCTACGACGAATCACCTTTGATCTGATTGGGTTGCCGCCTACTCCCGCCGAAGCCGCTGAGTTCCTGGCTGATGAATCTCCGGAAGCCTTTTCGAAAGTCGTCGACCGCTTGCTCGCCAGTCCGCACTATGGCGAAGCATGGGGGCGGATGTGGTTGGACGTTGTACGATTCGCAGAGACCGCCGGGTTTAACGCCGATCCGGCCCGACCGCTGGCCTACAAGTATCGCGACTACGTGATTCGCGCCTTCAACCGCGGAATCCCTTACGATCAGTTCCTGCAGGAACAACTCGCCGGCGACGAATTGTTTCCCGATAATGTCGACGCCCTGACCGCGACCGGTTACTGCCGGATGTGGGCGGATGAGAGTAACGCGTCGAATATTCACCTCGCCCGCCAACTAGCGCTTAACGATTTGACAGGAAACCTGGGAGCCGCCGTCCTGGGACTGTCGATCGGCTGTGCTCAATGCCACGACCACAAGTTCGATCCGATACTGCAGACCGACTTCTACCAACTGCAAGCCTTTTTCTCGGGCATTGTTCTCGAAGACAAGGTCCCCGTGGGATCGCATGACCAGTTGGCCGAGTATCAGCATCGACGCCAGGAATGGCTAAATGAAACGGTCGATCTGCGACATGAGTTGCACGCGATCGAAATCGAAGCTCGCATCAAGATGGCGGGTGATCGCCGAATGAAATTCCCTCAAGACGTGCTCGCCGCGATCGACTGTCTGCCCGAAGAGCGTACAACAATGCAGCGGCAGTTGGCGTTCTGGTCGGAACGGCAAATGGAATACAAGAACGATGACCTTCCCAAAAATGTGAGCGACGAGAAGAAGGGTCGACGGGAGGAACTGCTGAAGCTGATTGCCGAGGCGCGCAAGCATCAACCCAAGCCGCCGCGAGAAACCAGCGTCATGGCGGTCGCCGAATTGTCGACCGAGCCGCCGAAGACGCATCTGCTCGATTCGGGAAGCTACGACCAACCCACGGACGAACTGCCACCGCACTATCCCGCCATCCTGCGAAAGGTGGAAACAGTAGATCCGCCAACGTTTCTCCCGCCCAGTGATCGATCCTCGGGTCGCCGCTCCGTCCTGGCCAAGTGGTTGACATCGGCCGACCATCCACTGACTCATCGCGTCTGGGTGAATCGCCTCTGGCAGGGACATTTCGGTCGCGGCCTGGTCGATAATGCCAACGATTTTGGAGTGCTGACCCCCGCGCCGTCGCACCTTCCTTTGCTGAACTGGCTGACGTCTGAATTTATTTCCCATGGCTATGACACCAAGCACCTGCACCGCTTGATTGTGATGTCAGCCACCTATCGCCAAACCAGCAATGTGCGATCCTCTGACGATGAGTCCGAATCGAAGGCGATCGCGGTCGAGCAACAGTTGCCACAGCACGTCTATGCCAGCTTCCCTCGCCAGCGTCTCTCGTCCGAACGAATCCGTGATTCGTGGCTGGCCTCGGCAGGCACCTTGAACGACACCATGTTCGGCCCAGGTGTTCGGCCCGAGTTGCCACCCAACTTTGGTAGCGCTGGAAACTGGAAGCTGAGCGAACCACACGATCGAGCGCGACGTTCCGTTTACATTTACGCCAAACGCAACTTGCCTTACCCGTTGATGGCCGCGTTCGATTTTCCCGACATGCACGAAACGTGTGGTTGCCGCACAAAAACGACGATCGCCCCCCAAGCCCTGATGCTGTTGAACAGCAGCTTGATCCTTGATGCGGCCAAACAGCTTGCTCAACGCGCCAAGAGCGAAGCCGATTCCGCCGATCCGGATGCGCAGACGACAACCGCTTGGAAGATTGCCTTCGGTCGAACTCCCAGCCCACGTGAACTGGAAGTGTCGCGAAAGTTCATTGCCGATCAGCAACAGACGATCGCGACTTCGGATCAGACTCGGACCGGTGAAGACGCCAATCGCGTCAAAGACTCGGATCTTGACGAGGCCTTCGTCGACCTATGCCACGCGCTTTTGAACGCAAATGAATTCTTGTTTGTGGAATGATCTTCGGATCGCGGGAATGCATCACTGCTTGTCCGCAGTGGCAACGTCCTGCCGCTCGCCGGACGGACGAAAGGCGATCAGGTTCTGACTCGTTTGAACCAGCCACCCCTGCTCATCTCCGATAGCGTCAATGACTCGCTCGCCCTTGGGCAGATTCAGTCGTTGCAGGATGCGTCCGTCGTCCGCATCACACCAGACAATGAACGAGGCCTGCTGTTTTAGCGGTACCGCAATCTCTGAAGTCTCGAGAGGCCACGCCGCGACCAAGCTTTGACTGGCAGCGACGCGCCACTGTTCTGTCGCACTCCCCAGAAATTGTTCCCACTCGCACGTGCCGTACTTCAGTGAGACTCGCCGCAACAACCCCTGACTGGCCGCGAAAGCACTATCATTGGTGGCACACACTTGCTGTGCTGGACGCTGAAAGGGGCGGCCTGCGATCCCCACTGACCAGTCGGCACGCCCCGTCGCTCG
>DASYEA010000671.1:0-8142 GCA_036499265.1 Schlesneria sp.
CGGCTGATTGAGTCGCCGAAGCAGACCTTGAAGCAGGTTCAGGTCAAGATACTGCGTGAGATTCTGGATCTCGTGGCAACTCATCCCGCCGCACATGGGTTTGTCCCCGGACGTTCCATCGTGACGAACGCGGTCCCGCATGTCGGCCAGGGGATCGTGGTGAAGTTCGACCTGACGAACTTTTACACCACCGTTGGCTTCTCGCGCGTGGTCGCAATTTTTCGCAGGTTGGGATATTCACGCGAAGCGGCGATCTGGCTGGGGCTATTGACCACCACAGCGGTCCCTAGCAACTTGCCGTTCGATCGAGCGAAGCTGTATGCGGTACTCCCTTATTTGCGGCGTCATCTGCCGCAAGGGGCTCCGACATCACCCGCATTGGCGAACCTGTCAGCGTTTCACCTGGATGCTCGGCTGACTGGAATGGCGAAGTCGTTTGGAGCTCAGTTCACTCGGTATGCTGATGACCTGACGATCTCCGGGCCAGTGGAACTCTCAGCCGGATTGCGAACGCTGATCCCTTTGGTCGAGCAGATCATTCGGCGTGAGCGGTTTCAATCGAATCGTCAGAAGCGTCAGGTGCTGAGAGCCAATCAGCGACAATCGATTGCAGGCGTGGTCGTTAACACCAAGACCAACGTCAAACGAGCCGATTTTGATCATCTGAAAGCGATCCTGACAAATTGCGTCCGCCTGGGACCATCGACTCAGAATCGCCAGAAAGTTGCCGACTTCGCTGCCCATTTGCGTGGTCGCATAGCGCATGTTTTGCAGTTGAATGCGGATCGCGGCGAGAAATTGCTGTCGATTTACAATGAGATCAACTGGCAACGGTGATCCTTTCCATGGTTTGATACGTTGAGAAAGCGATTGCAAATTGCAAATTCAATAATGGGATGCGGAGAAGTGTCTTGCGAGTCCGGGTCTGCGAAGAATTCGGAGCGTGCCACACATTGTTCCGCAGGCCTCACATTTTCGGGTACGAGAATCAAAGGATGCTGCCGTGCGGACGCTAGCGTCAGCAGTTGGTTCAATCGATGTGGGACCTTTCGAATTCATGTTTTTGTCATTCGTGGGTGCGGTCTTCCTCATTCGGGTCTTTACGCGGAATCGCGACCAGTCCAATCCACGCGAATAGTATGAGCACATTCTTCTCCGGTTGGCCACGAAAAGCAGGCTGCTTCGCTCTGGTTGGGGCCTTGACCCTCGCGACTGGGTGGGTGAGAAGTTTGGTTTACGAAGACGTTGTCTCGATCAACGTGTTCCCGCAGCAGATCGCAATGGATTCGACACGGGGAGATTTTCACTTTTTCAGGTACGAGAACTTCGTAGTCTGGACCCAACGAGGGTTGCCGCCAATCCCGCTCGTTCAGTGGGAAACATTTCCTATTCTCGATCAGCAGCCAGTTGTTTCGCAGCGGATTCTCGATGCTGCGTCATCGTCAGTGAGCAACTACGGACGAGACGCCGTTTCCAGCACCATTTTTAAATTCGTTATCCCCTACTGGTCCGTCACGATTCCTCTGACAGTCCTCTCCGCGTGGTTACTGCTGTCCAAGCCAAGCCATCGACCGAAAAACCAAATAGCGGCCCTTGGCTGATGTGTGCTGCGCTAGTCATGGCGTCAACCGAACCGGCTTAGCGCATTTAGTCAAGGATGTTATCCTTCGGTGACTCGAGGGCATGCCACATGGACCTCCGGCCAACTCAACTTCAACAAATTGAACTCAGAACGGATTCCCTGTGAACGAACTGTTGCAACTTCTGCTGCCGACGCGGCTGTTGCAACCGCTGCTCAAGCCGATGGTGCGCTTGTTTCTCGGCTTCATCGCGATCCCGATCTTCCGGATGTTTGTCCGCCGCGTCGTCCGAGTCAACGACTTGGACGAGGAACTGGAAAAAGATCTGGAGCAATGGTTCCGCGGGGCACTACTGCTGCTGATCGCAACGCAGAATATGGAATCGACGATTTTCGGCTGGGTCCGCCCCGAGACTCGTGAGTCCGTGTTTTTCATGGGCGGTCGTCTGCTGCTGGCGATCGGAGTGATCGAAGGGATGCCCGACCAATCGCTGTTTGCCCTGATCTATCCTGGCCCGCAACCCCCCAAGATTGAGCGCGGCCGGGTGATTTTGAGCCTGATTCGATATCTGCCGTCTTTGGGCAAGGGGTTGATCTGCCAGCATCTGAATCGCTCATCGCCCGTGCTGGCGATTCTGGCAGTGATTTGGCCCGATCAGACTGTGGGCTGGGTTTGCTACGGGATGGCGATCGGTCAGTATCTGTTGATTGGTCTCGTCGCGTCAAAAGATAAGGCGCTGGGGGTTCTGCAGAAATTCGATGAAGCGGTGGCTCGGCAGCGCCAGGAAATCGAGAACGAAATCCACATGCTTGCCGAAGCCAGGCACCAGGAAGCGGTCCGCTTTCGGGGGCATGATCATCAGAGTGAAATGTAACTGGATAGTGAGCCGAGTTTCGGGGATATTGGAGCGACGGCGTTCCTTGCGCCGTATCCAAACCACTTGTGCCATTGATTCATTCGTCCGCCATGCCTCGCATTCAGCAACTGTCAACGAGCGTCATCAATAAAATCGCGGCCGGCGAGGTCATCGAGCGTCCCGCCAGCGTGGTGAAGGAATTGCTCGAGAACAGCCTGGACGCTCTCTCGACACGGATTGAGGTTGACGTTGTTGCGGGAGGGACGGAGTTGATCCGCATCGTCGATGACGGCGAGGGGATTCACCCCGACGACCTCATTCTGACGGTCACCAGCCATGCGACCAGCAAGATTCGCAGTGCTGACGATTTGTTCGACGTGCAGACGATGGGCTTTCGCGGCGAAGCGATGGCGTCGGTCGCTGAAGTGAGCCGGCTGCGAATTCGGAGTCGGCAGGAAGATCAACCACATGGCATCGAGTTGACCGTCGACCTCGGTCGCGTCGAGACGCCTCGATCCTGCGGATGCCCGTTTGGCACACAGATCGAGATCCGAAATCTGTTCGAGAACACGCCGGTACGGCGTAAGTTCTTAAAGACCATCTCAACCGAGTTCGGTCACATCGCCGAACAGTTCGCAAAGATTGCGCTGGCAAATCCGCGATTGCATTTGGTACTGCGTCACAACGACAAGATCGTTCACGAACTGCCCGCCACCGATCGTCCCTTAGACCGCATTCGCTTGTTTTACGGGGCTGAAGTCGCCGACGAGTTGATTCCGGTCGAATCGACGCAGGATGGGACTCGCATCTGGGGCTATGTCGGTCATCCCAATAACTCGAAGTCATCTCGCAAGCAACAATACTTGTTTTTGAACGGGCGCTGCATCAACGATCGATCGCTGATGCATGCGCTGACCGAATCGTACCGTGGCCTGCTGATGGTCGGCCGACAACCCGTGGCGTTCCTGTTCATCGAGCTGCCGCCAGACCGTGTCGACGTGAATGTGCATCCCACGAAGGTGGAAGTGCGGTTTCGCGATAGCCAGCAATTGTTCCGGCAGTTGCTGTCGATGATTCGATCGAAGTTCTTGAGCCTGGATATTCAAAGCCAGCTTCGCCTGCCCGCCACCATCGGAGCCGGATCTGGCGGATTGACGGGTTTTGCCGCGCCGCCGCCAATCAATCGCCAGCGCGAATTGACATCGGAATTCGGCGACTGGGCTACGCAGCAAATCGGCGGTGCGAGTCCAATCGCTCCGTTCCGGCCCTTCCCTGCCGAACTGCCGAATATCGGCGTGTCCACCAATATCGGTGTACGACTGCCCGACGTGGAATCGCCGATCGAATCCATGCTGCGACCGGTCGACGCACAGCCAGTGAACGCAAATCGCGAACCCGGATCGGACGCTGAATCGGTAACGGTCGAACAACCTGAGGCCGGTTCGGCTGCAGCGACACCAGCGGTTCACATTTCCGCAGCGACCTCACTTCAAGCGGCTTACGATGCCCAACCCATCCAAGCACCGGATGCCAGGGCCATTCAGATTCACGACTGCTATCTGGTCCTCGAAACGCCGGACGGCATGACCGTCATCGATCAGCATGCCCTGCATGAGCGGATCGTTTACGAGCACCTGCGCTCGCGCGTGCTGGCGGGAGCCGTGGAATCGCAGCGGCTGCTGGTTCCACAACCGATCGAACTCACGACCACCGAAGCCGCCGCCCTGCTGGAGCAATCGGAAGCGTTTGATCGGGCCGGACTGGGGCTAGAGGACTTCGGGAACGGCACCGTGCTGGTCACGCGGTATCCCGCAATGCTCCGCAAAGTCGATCTGAACGAACTTCTGCGCGAACTGCTTGTCAAACTGGACGGCGGTGGCGCAACCGGGATGCAAAGCTCGGCACGCCGCGATATTCTGGACGAACTGCTGCATATGATGAGTTGCAAGGCGGCAGTGAAAGCAGGTCAACGGCTATCCCAGGAGGAGATCGAAAGTCTTCTGCAGCAACGACATCTGGTGGATGATGCACACCATTGCCCCCACGGTCGTCCCACAGCCTTGTCGCTCAGTCGGATGGAGCTGGATCGCCAGTTCGGTCGGCTGGGTTGAAGTCGGCCGGTTCATAAAGCGGGTCGATTCTGGAAAACCCTAACCGTAGAGTTCTCGCCTTAACTTCTTAAATCCTTCCTCTTTCAATACTCACCGCCACGATGATCTGTGTCTCAATCGCTCGCACCCGCCACAAGATGGTGATGGCCGAACACGCTGCCCTGGCCCAGCGCGGCGCCAAGCTAGTCGAACTTCGCGTCGACTGGTTGTCGAAAGCACCCGATGTGCCGCGGCTGTTGAAGGACCGCCCGACCCCTGTTGTGGTAACCTGTCGCCGTCGTGAAGACGGTGGAAAATGGACCGGGACCGAGGAAGAGCGGCAAACAGTCCTGAACACCGCCATTATTTCCGGCGCGGAGTACGTCGACATCGAATCCGATATCGCCAAAGGGATTCCGCGATACGGCAAAACAAAGCGGATCATCAGTCATCACGACTTCGAATCCACACCTGACAATCTCGAAGAACTGTGGAAGAAGATGTCGGGCCTGAACGCGGACATCATCAAGCTGGTGACGACCGCGCATTCTCCGAGCGACTGCGTGCGACTGCTGAAACTGGTCTCCGGAGCCAAGATCCCGACAATTGCCTTCTGTATGGGCGAATTCGGGATTCTCAGCCGCGTGCTGTGCGGAAAATACGGTGCGCCTTTCACCTATGCCGCCTTCAGTGCCGAGCGCGAGATCGCGCCCGGCCAGTTGACCTTCCAGCAGATGAATGAGATCTATCACTACGAGAACATCAAGAGCGACACAAAGGTGTTCGGTGTCCTCGGTGATCCGATCGCCCATAGCCTCAGCCCTGTCCTGCACAACTCGGCGATGCAAAAAGTCGGCTTCAATGGCGTCTATGTGCCGATCCGTGTCACACGCGATCAGCTCTCCAAGATGCTGGATGACTTCCAGTGGCTAGACGTGCAGGGATACAGCGTCACTATTCCGCACAAGGAAGCCGTGCTGGCGAAGTATCCCAACTGCGAAGAAATCGTCAAGCAGATTGGCGCGGCCAACACCCTGTATCGCACTCCCGAAGGGTGGCGTTCAGACAACACCGACTATGCCGCGGCATTGGAAAGCCTGCAATTGGTGTTGGCGCCAGGAGAGTCATTAGAAGGAAAGCGAGTCTTGGTTTTGGGAGCTGGTGGTGCTGCACGAGCGATTGCCTTGGGCGTGGCTCGCAAAGGGGGGGCCGTCACGATTGCCAGCCGAACGGCCGAACGGGCCCGTGTCCTCGCGGAATCGCTGGGCTGTCGTCAGATCACATGGGAAAACCGCGGGTCCGAATACGCTGACATTCTGATCAACTGCACTCCTGTGGGAATGCATCCCGACGTCAACCAGACGCCGTTTCAATCGAACTGGATGCGCGACGACATGATCGTCTTCGACACAATTTACGCTCCAGAGAACACGTTGCTGTTGAAGGAAGCTCGCGAACATCGCTGCCGTACCGTGTCGGGAGTCGAAATGTTTGTTCGTCAGGCGGCCGCTCAGTTCACGCGTTTTACTGGCCAACCCGCTCCGATCGAGATGCTCAAGGAGACGTTGCGAACCAGCATTTCGGCCGCCAAGTAGCCCCTGCCACTAGAGTCGACAGTCGTGGTACCGACTTCACTCCGCCGCACCCACCGTGTTTCCTGTCCCGCGTTTGAATTCCTGCCTGCTTTCGGACTAGCAAGTTTCCAATGACCCGTGTGCTCTCCCTGATTGGCTATCGAGGAACGGGGAAGAGCACCGTCGGAAAACGTCTTGCGCGGCGGCTGCAGTGGGATTGGGTGGATGCCGACAACGAGATCGAGCATCGAGCGGGACGCACAATCAAGGAGATCTTTGCGACCGACGGCGAACCTGTGTTTCGACAACTCGAGCGAGAAGTGATTGCTGACCTGTTGAATCGTGAGCACTTGGTGCTGTCGACAGGTGGTGGCGCGATTCTTAATGCGGATACCAGGCAGGATCTGCGAGCCGCAGGACAAGTGTTCTGGTTAGTGGCATCGGTCGACACGATTGCATCGCGAATTCTGCAAGACGCTTCGACTTCGTCGCGTCGGCCGAATTTGACAACAGGTGGCATTCAAGAGATTCGTGAAGTGCTGGCGAAGCGAGAGCCGCTGTACGCGGAATGCGCACATGTCACCATGAACACTGAGGGATTGCGACTTGCCGAGATCGTCGACAGGATCGTCGATCAACTGCCGGCGGGCCTGTCGAGGGAGGTTCGTCCATGATCCCGGGCGACGTTCCCCAATGGATAGCGCTGGTTTGGTTGTTTACGTTTGGTGCCGTTGTTGGCAGCTTCCTGAACGTCTGCATTTACCGGTTGCCAAATCACGAGTCGCTGTGGGCTCAGTTGAAAGGGCTGACACATCCTCCTTCCACTTGCCCCTATTGCAAACGTCGTATCGCAGGACGGGACAACATTCCGATTTTGGGCTGGCTGATGCTGCGCGGCCGATGTCGAACGTGTCGGCATTCCATTCCTGCTCGATACGCGTTGATCGAACTCGGCAACGGGCTGCTGTGGGTCGCTTTGTATATGGCGATCGTTCCGGCCGGCTTTTCGGCGAAGGTGGAGCAAAGCTGTTTGTGGTCGGTGCTTAGTCCGCTAGCCAATCCCGGCTGGAGTTTTAGCCAACTTGTCTTTCAAATCAACGCTCAGTACTTCTACTATCTGATCCTCGCGGAAGCGTTGCTGGTTGCCACGTTTATCGATTTCGATCTGCAGATCATCCCTGATGGCTCGACCGTCCCCGCCATGATCGTCGGGGTTTTGGCTTCGACCATCATCGGCAACCTGCATCCGTGGCCTGTCTGGTTCCAGTCGTCGTCAACACTGCACACTCTGACCTATGTCTTACCAACATGGATGCACTGGATGCTGGTCGGGCCTGATCGACCCGCGTGGATTACGGCTCATCCTCACCTGCATGGATTTGTTTCCAGCATTGCTGGATTGGTTGTTGGCGGCGGAGTCGTCTGGCTACTGCGCATTATTGGCCAATGGGCGTGGAAACGCGAAGTAATGGGCTTCGGCGACGTCGTACTGATGGCGATGATCGGCAGCTTCCTGGGCTGGCAGCCAACTCTGCTGGTGTTCTTCGTCGCGCCGTTCTGCGGACTGCTGGCAACTTTCGCCACGTTCCGAATCTTCAGCAGTCGAGAGATTCCGTACGGGCCCTACCTCAGCCTGGCGGCGCTGCTTGTGCTTTTGTTCTGGCGACCCTACTTTTCACATTTTGAAAGCTGGTTCTCGCTGGGACCACTGATCATCCTGCAAGCCTTGATGATGTTGCTGCTACTGGCGGCGTCTCTGGTGTCGATTCGCAGGATTAAGCGACTGTTGGGTTATAGCGACCCCGAAGAAATTCTGTTTGATGACGAATGGCGCTCGGGTGACCAGTTGGCGTTCTATGCGAATAAAGAAAACGATTGTGGTTGCAACGAGCAGCGACCTCAAACTTGGCCGGGGACTGCGGCCGGTCGCGGATCCAGTTTCTCTGATCAATGGCGTTGCGGTGGACGTTAGTGTTGTTATCTCTCTCGGTTTGTGATGCACGATGATTGCGATCGTTGATTATGGCATGGGCAATCTGCGT
>DASYEA010000672.1:0-3614 GCA_036499265.1 Schlesneria sp.
AGGCAACATACAGCCATTCTTCGCGGTTCAACCGCCACAGTTCGTGACCGTCGACAAGATCAAGGCAATAGAGGCTGCCGGAATCGCGCGGGGTGACCAGCGCCTTTCCCTCGGCAATAATGACCGTGTTGTCAGTCCAACGACTGGACTTATCAGCTTCTTCGAGCTGGATGTCCTGCGGCGTCCGTCCTTGAAAATTGAATCCATTCTGCCAAACGGGCTGAACGGCGGAAGGATACTGAAACCCCCATAACAGCGAACGCCGAGTCAGATCGATCGCTACGACAGCGCCGCTGGATGTGGGACAGACCAGAATCCCATCCGAGATGGAAGGTGACAGCCCTGACAACCGACGCGGCGAATGCAACGAGACTGGTTGATTGACGGAGATGAGCGTCTGCGACCAGAGCACCTCGACCGAACGTCGATCCTCATTCTGCTTCAGTGCCGACAGCTTCAAGGCCCCCTGCACTTCAGACATGACATACAGCAGCCCGTCCACTGGCAGGGGCGGACCAAGAAAGAACTGTGACGAAAGTTCTTCTGGCAATGAACCGCGCGGACCGCCGACTTCCCACAGCATCCGACCGCCCGCCAGATCGTACGCCACCAGCTTGTTGACCGGCCGCGGCTCGGAAATCATCCCCAAGGCATTTGCCGAGAAGCTGACGGCTCGCTCCAGTTCCTCCAGTGCAAAGACTGTCTGGCCGTCGCTGCTGATCGTTCCCGCTGTGAAGTCGCGATAAACTCGCTGTTCCAGGTGAGATTCCGTCATCGCCGCGCGGCTGGTCCGCAAGCGCGCATCCATCGACAATGGATTGATCAACCGGACCAGCGATTCATCGAGCAGCGAGGAACGCCATAACAGTTCACCGGTTTTCAAGCTGACGGCAGTCACATCACCGATTGTTCGATAGACGACCTTGTCGCCGATGACCAGCGGTTCAGCGGCTGTCAGCAACGGTCGATTCTCTTCAATCAGCGATTGGCGAACATGATCGAGCACTTCCTGAAAGCCAGCGCGATGACGACGATCCTCGTCCGGCCGGCCGTCCAGTGACAGGTGCTCCAATGTTGAAACGCGCCACGCGTTGCCACCCACTGGGCTGGCGGCTTGTGCCGCTGCATTGCGGGCCGCATTGCCCCCTGGCAGCAGCCACGAATCCACTGCCACCGGCGACACGGCTGTTTTCGCGATATAGTTCGTCAGCCAGGGTGCCGACTGGTCGTCATTGGTCGGCAGCGTGATCTCGTCGCCCGCAATGTGCAACTTGCCAGAGGGAACAGTCTTCTTGAGCTCCCTGAGCGCCGCGACACCCCGTTCCAATCGACCCGCGCGACTCCAATAGACCGCACGTTGCAGCGCGAGCTGCGGTTGTCGCTTCGGGTGATATCGCAGTGGCTCGATCAAGAGTGCCGCTTCCAGCGCGTGATTCTGATCGGCAGCATGCGCCGCGAGCGAGATCACCGCCTGATACCCGGCTGATGTCGCCGCGAATCGACGAGCCACCTCAGCCTTGGCCGCTTCGTCGTCATTCTCAATCGCCATCGCGAGCATCTGGCTGGCGGTCGCTCCGTATTCCAGATCGTAAGCGGCGACGCCCTCAGCAGGCAACGACTGGATGAGACGGACAGCCTGTTTGCGCAGCCCCCCCTCCGTAGCGTGCTCGTTCTTGAAATCCCGCTTCAGAAAGCTGTCTTCAGGCCGGTCGATCAGAAACTGCAGCAATCGCACGGCGGACAGATACTGTTTGCGGTCGATCGCCTGCTTGGCTTCCTGCCACGCTTCCAGATCTTCGCGATCAGCTTCCACCGTCAACGAAGGGACTTCGGGAACACCGAAATTGTTCTGCGCACCAACCATGGTGCCAAGCAGCGCCTGAAAGGCCACCGCCAATGAACAAATCAAAGAAAATCGTCGCATCCTTGTCTCCGCTTGGGGAGTTCGAGCAACCAACAGGATACCCGATCAGGACCGCAGTTGTCAGCGCGAAGCGTACCCAGATCTTCACGAGCTTGTCGAAGTAAACGCCTCCAAGACCGCATCTTAGAGACAATTCCGCGAGCAATGGCTAGAGAACCGATGATCCGCAAGAGTTTCACCGCCAGACCGGCTATGATCCAAGATCACGCAATTCCGTTGTGCCATGCAACGAAATCGCCCGCCTCACAAAGTGAGGTGATGTTGGAACCGTTCAGTCTGAGTTGGATTATTGTGGCACGCAAACGTACCTGGCTGGAATGGTTGAACCCGTTCACCCGCGTTCAACGCTGGTTCACCTTCTTCGCAGTCATCTGGCTATTGGTCGCCAGCTACCTACTGTATCGCGCCTTCACGACGGACGGCATCAAACTGTCCGCCACGTTCGCGATCTATCTACTGGCCACGGTCGTCTGCAGTTCACTGGCATTCGTGCTGTACGGAGTCGACAAACGGAGTGCGATCCGCGACAAGCCGAGAATCTCAGAACGAACCCTGCACTTGCTGTCGGTATTCGGCGGCTGGCCAGGCGCCCACCTCGCGCGAATCACCTTTCGTCACAAGACGCTAAAAGTGTCATTCCGCGTCGTGTTCTGGGTGATCGTGATGATTCATCTGACGCTGATCACCTATTGCATGCTGTTCGGCTGGTGGGTCGATTCGTTTAAGGCGCTGACCGGGATCTGAAACAGCCGCGCAGAGATTACCCGAGTTGATTGGCAATTGATGCCCGACGGTCAACGAATCAGGAATTACCGTTCCCACTTTGCACGCTCGACATTTTGTATTGCTTCCGCATCTAGTCTCTCAGCGATGTTACGTAGCGCCCGAGATGCAGAAGGACAGGTTAGTCGTAGTTGTTCAGCTCGCTTTCGAAGCTGATCGGCCTGATTTCTCTCCGATTTTCCTGATGGATCTACCCAGTGCATACCTCGGGAGTTCGATAGGCTGATCTCAAGGTGCCGTGGGAAAGTTTCTGGGATGGCTTCCGCCAAAACATTGATTGCCATTCCCAAATCTGGCGCGGGCCATCTGTCGATCCCACCCCATGCTCCAGAGGTGACGATGCCAGCAAGCTGATGATCGACCGCAACGAGATACTTACAGTCGGATGCGGATCGGATTACCTCAAATACCCACTCAGCAATCGTCTTACCTTTCATTGGACAAAGTTCAGACTGCCCAGGTAGCTCTGCCAGCTCGTGTAGCAGACCGCTGATCTGTTTTGCCAAAGCCTTCGACGACTCGTCATCCGGTCTAGTTGAGCTTCCGGTATCGTCCTTCCATGGATACCTAAGCAATTCGACGAATAGAGACGGAGAATCCCTGATGGCAACGAGCAAACCCTTTGGCTGGAATCCTCGATGATCGTCATTTTCAAATACTTGGTGATAGAAAAGTTCCAGGAGAACAAGTCGCTCAACTTGAGCCATCCCGATCTTGTAGAGCACTTTGAAGAGTTCTTGCAACTCCCATCTCAAGCTTTCTGGGCGCGGCTCCTCAGGGTCCCTTTCGACGCGGGACAACGACTCCATTGCTTCAAAGACGAGATCACCTTCGCCGTCGGCGATGTCTTCTCGGCAACGCGCAAGCAGGTCGATGGCTCGATCTCCCCGCTGAACTTGAATCAGGT
>DASYEA010000673.1:0-3262 GCA_036499265.1 Schlesneria sp.
AAAGCACCACTAAAGACCGGCGCTAAGTCACACATTGCCGAAGTGATTCAGGAAGCCCGGCTTAATGCCGGGCTTCGGTTTTCTATGGCTCACGAGTTGCAGATGTCACTTCCTATTACGAGCGACGAATATGCTGCAGTCGTGATCCGCGACGTGGAGCATCATTATGGGACTCGTCAGGCATTGGCAGGTGTTTCGTTCTCGGTTCAATATGGCGAAATCTTCGGACTGCTGGGGCCAAACGGCGGTGGCAAGTCGACTCTATTTCGACTGATGGCGACGCTGTTGCCGGTTCAGGCAGGCACTGTGCAGATCCTTGGCCGTGATGTGGGGTTGCATCAGGCGGAGGTCCGATCTCGAATTGGTGTGACGTTCCAATCACCCAGTCTCGACGGCAAGTTAACCGTTGCTGAAAACCTGCGCCATCAAGCTCACCTCTATGGCCTCTATGGAAGTCGAGCTCGCCAGCGGATCGTCGAATTGACCGAGCAATTCGGATTGAGCGGTCACTTTCAACAACGAGTCGACACCTTGTCCGGCGGACTCAAGCGGCGGGTGGAGATTGCCAAGAGCTTGCTGCACGCTCCACGTCTATTGTTACTGGACGAACCCAGCACAGGACTGGATCCCGGGGCACGACGAGTCTTATGGGATCATTTGCAGCAACTGCGGGATGTCCAGCAAGTCACGATCCTGGTGACGACGCACTTGATGGATGAAGCGGAACACTGTGGCCGGCTGGCAATTCTGGATCGTGGTCGACTCGTCACGATGGGGGCACCGGAGGCGTTGCGACAATCGGTCGGTGGCGACTGCCTGCGGATTCGTGCTCCGCAGCTCGAACAACTGGCGACTCGCATCTCTGGCGAATTCGGTTTGACATCGAAGCTGGTCGACCGCGAGCTGCGTATTGAACACGAGGCGGGACACGAAGTGCTGCGAGATCTGGTCGTCGCGTTTCCGGAGATCTCATCGGTTGCGCTCTCGAAGCCGACACTCGAAGATGTCTTTATCGCTCGGACAGGCCATCGCTTCGAAGAAGATTCGGAGGAGGGGAAATGAGTGCCAATGCGAGTGAGGCTAGGGGGCTGACTGGCGTTTCGGTTGCGCCGGGATTGTGGTTGCCGGTGTGTACTCTGGCACAGCGCGAGTTGACTCGTTTTTTTCGACAGCGGACTCGGGTTGTTGGGGCACTTGGCCAGCCGATTCTGTTCTGGATCTTGTTTGGTGCGGGGCTGAATGGATCGTTTCGCGGGCCTGCCGACATGTCGTATCAGGAATACTTCTTTCCTGGTGTGGCGGCGATGATTCTGATGTTCACTGCGATCTTTTCGACGATCTCGATCATTGAAGATCGTCGTGAAGGATTTCTGCAGGGGGTACTGGTGGCACCGATTCCGCGTGCCAGCCTGGTGCTGGGGAAAGTGCTCGGTGGGACGATCCTCGCCGTGTTACAGTCGATGTTGTTTTTGCTGGTTGGACCTGCCCTGGCCTTTGTGGGGTTGGCACCCGAGTTACATACGGGACTGACCTGGCAGAATGCTCCGGCGGTGATCGGATTTTTGGCGCTGGTTGGTTTCTCGCTGACGGCGCTCGGTTATCTGATTGCCTGGCCGATGGATTCGACGCATGGCTTTCATGCGATCATGAGTGTATTCCTGATGCCGATGTGGCTTCTGTCGGGGTCGTTTTTTCCACCGGGTGAGTCTGGCTGGTTGTCCTGGGTCATTCGGCTTAATCCACTGACGTACGGTGTTGCCGGGCTGCGTAGAATCATGACAGCAAATCCGGCGGCGGTTCAGTCACTGCCATCGTGGTGGTTATGCTTAACGGTGACGGTGGCAGCGGCTGCGGTTTACATCGGAATTGCCATCTGGATGACAGGGCGGCGTTCGGTCTTAAATGCGTGATAGTGTTTTGAATCCTGGCCAATCTCATGAGAGATTGGCTGATTGAACGATGCCGTGATCTTGGGCTGATTCACGGAATGAGTAGTGAGGTGAGATATGAGTCAACTCCATGCAGAGATTCCAAAGCGGTCGTTCTTTCAGACGCCAGCGTTCTGGATTGGCAATGTGTTTTGGCTGATTCTGCTGTTCGCTGCTTTGGGCATAGCACGACAGAAGCCAGCCGCACCGGTTGCGGACTCGACACCAGATGCTGAAACACCGGTGGAAGAGAACAAGCCGTCTCAGCCGCAAATCACAATCACGACAGATAAGGACGGGAATTCGAAAGTCGTTTTGCCTGGCGAAAATCCTGAGTCACCTTGGGACAAGGATGGAATCGCCGATTTCTCGTTCACTGATACCGACGGCAACAAGGTGACGAAGACGGACCTGCTTGGGAAACCTTGGGTCGTTTGCTTCGTGTTCACTCATTGCGCCGCGACCTGTCCGCGGGTCACGAGTTCGATGCGCGAGCTGCAGGATCAATTGAAGGACTATGACTTCCGGTTGGTCACGGTCACGGTCGATCCTGTGCGTGATACCCCGGAAGTGCTGAAGCAGTACGGCAAAAACTTCAAGGCCGACTTCAGCAAGTGGATGTTTCTCGGGGGCGATCAACGCGATATCTATCGCCTGATCCATGGCAGTTTCAAGATGCCGGTGCAGGAACTGGATGATGACAAGAAACAGTATGGCTTCGAATTCATCCACTCCAACAACATGATGTTGGTCGATGACAAAGGTGTCGTAAAAGGAAAGTACGACGCCACAAAAGGGCCGGCCGTCGCCGCGTTGCGACGTGAGATCCAGAAGATGGCGAATCGCCTATCGGATGGCGGCGATTCGAAGAAAACTGACGAGAAGTGATGCCTGTCAAATTTGATTGAAACGGAATCATGCCTGATTGGGTTGCTGTCCTTCCCGCCGTGAATGCGTCGTTGAACGCTCTGGCAACGGTGCTGCTGCTGACGGGATACGTGCTGATCAAGCGTCGTCGTCCCAAGCAACATGCCTATGCCATGATTTCCGCGTTTGCGACATCAGTCGTCTTTCTGATCTGCTACCTCGTCTATCACGCGGCACTGCATCATTACACAGGTTTAAGTGGCAAGAAGTTTGTCGGAACGGGCCTAATACTGCCGATTTACCTTACGATCTTGATCAGTCATGTCCTTTTGGCGGTTCCAGTTGCGTTTATGGCTCTGGTGACGCTGCTACGGGCGTGGCGACAGAATTGGGCGGCGCACCGGCGGCTGGCTCGGATCACGTTCCCGATTTGGGTTTATGTTTCTGTGACAGGCGTTATCATTTAC
>DASYEA010000674.1:0-2949 GCA_036499265.1 Schlesneria sp.
AGGCGATTGCTTCTGGCAACGTGACAGCCGTTCTTCCCGTCGAAGTGACCGGAGTTTCGGTCGATGTGCCGATCAACTTCGCAAACCAGATCGTCCCTATCTTCACCAAACTGAACTGCAACAGTGGTGGTTGTCATGGCAAAGCCAGCGGCCAGAATGGATTCAAGCTGTCGCTGCTCGGTTTTTACCCGGTGGAAGATCACGAATTCCTCGTCAAAGAAGGTCGTGGACGACGCGTCTTTCCACCGTCGCCCAGCCAGAGTCTGCTGCTGACCAAGCCGGTCGGCAAGTCACCCCATGGTGGCGGCAAGCGTATGGATGTCGACAGCTACGAATACCGTTTGATCTACCGCTGGATCGAGCAGGGGATGCCTTACGGTTCGGAAAAAGATCCGATCGTTGTCGGAATCAAATGTCTCCCCGAAGGCCGAGTCATGGATCGCGGTACCGATCAACAAATCACGGTAATGGCCAGCTACAGCGATGGATCGACCGAAGACGTCACGCGGATGGCTCTCTTTGAAGCCAACGATCCTGAAATGGCCGAAGTCACAACAACCGGCCTGGTGAAGACGCTCGATCTGGCTGGTGAAGTCGCGATCATGGCTCGCTATCAGGGTCAAGTCTCCACGTTCCGCTCGACAATTCCGCTCGGTGCAGAAATCGCCCAGAAGCCAGTTCTGAAGAACTTCATCGATGAGGCGGTCGTCGGCAAGCTGGATGTCCTGGGGATTCCGGCCTCACCAACGGCCGACGACGGCACGTTCCTGCGTCGAGTCTACATCGATATCACTGGGACTCTGCCAACTGAAGTCGAAGACGCCGAATTCCTCGCCAGCAACGATCCACAGAAGCGAGCGAAGGTGATCGATCGCTTGCTCGATTCCCCCGCCTATGCCGACTATTTCGCCAACAAGTGGAACCTGGTTCTACGCAACAAACGTCGCAACAACGACGGGCTGGCTCCGACCTACGCGTTCCACAACTGGATCTGGTCGAGCCTCTATGACAATAAGCCCTACGATCAGTTCGTCCGCGAAATTCTAACTGCCACCGGTGACGCCGATGATAATCCTCCGGTCGCTTGGTATCGCGAAGTAGATCAGCCGAATGAGCAAGTCGAAGACGTCTCGCAACTGTTCCTCGGCCTGAGAATCCAGTGCGCTCGCTGCCACCATCATCCATTCGAAAAATGGAGTGAAGACGACTACTACGGCTTGGCCGCGTTCTTCAGCCGAGTGGGTCGCAAGAACATCATTGGCGGGAACAATCAGGTTCGCGACAAGCGAATCTTCTCGATCGACAATCAGGGGCCGGCGCAAGCCCGTAACGAACGGTCAGGCAAGATGCTGGCGCCGACCGGCTTGGGAACTCCCGCTCTGGTCGTGAAGCCCGACGATGATCCTCGCATCCTGCTGGCCGACTGGATGTCCGATGCGAACAACCCGTTCTTCGCCAAGGCACTCGTCAACCGCTACTGGAAGCACTTCTTCAGCCGTGGCATTGTCGAACCCGAAGACGACATGCGCGAGACGAATCCACCGTCCAATCCTGAATTGCTGAATAAGCTCGCGCAGAACTTCGTCGCTCACAAGTTCGACCTGAAAGACCTGGTCCGGACGATCTGCAATTCTTCGACGTATCAATTGAGCTCGCTGCCCAATGAATACAACCTGAAGGACAAACAGAATTTCTCGCGGTATTACCCCAAGCGTCTGCCAGCAGAAGTGCTGTACGACGCCTTCCATCAAGTGACGGCCACGGGTCAGAACTTCGGGGGAATGCCGGCCGGCACCAAGTCCATGCAGTTGCCTGATCCAGGCGCTGCTCAAAACGTCTACTTCTTGAAGGTGTTTGGCCAACCGCAAGGGGATACCGCTTGCGAATGTGAGCGATCACAGGAAGCCAACCTGGCCCAGAGCCTGCACCTGCTCAATAGCAGTGAAGTCCAGAACAAGATCTCTGACGGAAACGGCCGCGCGGCAAAGTTTGCGGCCCAAAAGGAACGACCAAACGAAGAAAAGATCAGTGAGCTTTATCGCTGGGTCTACAGCCGCCAACCAGACGCCGACGAAATGAAGATCGCATTGGCTCACCTGGAAAAGCATAAGGACAATCAAAAGCTGGCGTTTGAAGACATCATCTGGGCACTGGTTAATTCGAAAGAATTCCTGTTCAACCACTGATGCCACGGACAACTGCCTGAACCTCTGCAGAAGCCCGGTTGCATCAATAGCCGGGCTTCTCTCGTCTCTTGCCTGCCGACTGCCCGCCAAAATTCGTTCATTAGGACTCGACCATGCGAAAGAGCGTTCCTTTCGACTGTCGCCGTATTTGTCAGTGTCTGGTGGTACTAGCCGGATTGCTTTTGTGTTCAGCCTCAACGGCGATGGCCCAGTTGCCTTCGACGCGCCTGTTCGCCCTGTTTCCCACCGGCGGGCAGGCAGGGACCGCTGTTGATGTCACGATCACCAGCGGCTTGGAACTGGAAGAAATCCAGCGTTTGATGTTCAATCATCCGGGGATCAACGCTGCCCCGAAGATGCTGGATGTCGCCGGCAAACAGCAACCGGTCCCCAATCAGTTCGTCGTCTCAATCTCGGGTGACGTTCCGCCTGGTAACTACGAAGTGCGCACGGTGGGGTTCTTCGGAATCAGTAATCCGCGCACATTCGTGGTCGGCACGCGCAAGGAAATCAGCGAAACCGAACCGAACAACACGCGTGAGCAGGCGTTCGCCGTTGAACTCAACCAAGTCATCAACGGCAAGATCAACGGGGCCACGGATCTCGATTGGATGAAGTTCACCGGCAAGGCGGGACAACGCATCATTGCCGACTGTGTGGCGCGCCGATTGGACTCTCGCCTCGACGGTTATCTGGAACTGCACGACGCCAGCGGTCGACGCCTGTCAGAGGCTCGCAACACACTGGTCAGTCGCGATGCTTT
>DASYEA010000675.1:0-3899 GCA_036499265.1 Schlesneria sp.
ATCACGCAGCGTGGCAGTAGCCAACTCTCGCGATATCTTGTCCTGCGAGCCGAAGAAGCGGGCGCGACGCGCGACTTCGTCGAGACCAATCGCGGACAAGCTCCGACGCTGATCGCCGGCGACTTCAACATGCCGTGCGAAAGCAGCCTGTATCAGAACAACTGGTTCGGCTTCCAAAACGCGTTCAACACCGCGGGAACCGGCTATGGCTACTCGTTTCCCTGTACGCAGCAGTACTGCTGGCCAAGTGGCAACCCCTGGTTGCGACTCGACCACATTCTCGCAGACGATGCCTGGCAAGTCCGTAGCTGCGTCGTCGGAAAAGCCAACGGCTCCGACCACCGCCTGATCACTTCAGTTCTGGAATTGCGATAGACGTCGCGAAGTGAGCTGCATCCGCAATGCATCCTCGATTTGCGTAAACGCTTTGACGCGCCATCGGCGAACGACGCATGAAATGTTCAACGTGAATCACTTTGTGTGACGGGTGCGCTTGCTCGAGGCATGGCAAGTATGCCCCGTGCTAAGTCCACTCGCAGAATTGCCGCCGGCACTCATTCCACCCGCCCCCGCGTTTCCTGTGTGATTTGCGTGATGAGCGCGGTGCTTGATTCAAATCAGCATCGCAAAAGGCTCGTTGACAGTTCCATTCCAACGATCGATCCGACTTCGAGGATATGGGAAATTGTTGTCGTTCGCCGGCTGAGTGCGATATTGTGTTGTGGCGCTGTCTCCCGTCACGTTATCCCTGACACTGACAAGGACTCTGACCATGACTGCGAAAGTTCTCTTCACTGGTACGACACACACCAGCGGCGGGCCCGATGGTGCGACACGCAGTACGGATGGCCAACTCGATCTCCGTTTGCCGGAACCCCACCCCGCGGCCGAGAAGTTGTTTGGTGCCGCCTGGTCGGCCTGTTTTATCGGCGCCGTCGAGTTGGTCGCTTCCCAGAAGAAAATCACCTTGCCAACTCCTCCGTCTATCACCGCCACGATCGAGATGCTCATGGAGAACAACGCATTCTTCCTAAAAGCGCACCTCGACGTCAGCATTCCGGGTATCGACAGGGAGATCGCTCAGCAACTGATGGAAGCGGCCCACGGCGTCTGCCCCTATTCGAAGGCGACCCGCGGCAATATTGAAGTGAAACTGACGCTCGCGTGATAGAGCGATTGCATCGCCTCACGCGCGAGGACAATCTGCATGAACTGGCGGCCGGGTTGCTGCTGTCGGTTCGGACATCAGCTCCTTTGATCATGTCGTCCGCAATTGCCACGCGCTCGGAGGTGTACGATGCGTCTTCTCTACTTACTGGCGATGCTATTGCTTCCTGGCACGTCCTTGTGTGCCCAACAACCTCCGGTCCCCAAGGGCGTAACGCCGCAGATCGGTTTGGCGTCGGCTGTACAGAAGGACGACAAGGTTCTCATCGAGATTCTTGCGTTGCGCGAAGTCATGCGGATCAAGATGCCAAACGGCGGCGACGTGTTCATCGAAGAACGCCATTGGTCGGTATTGACGACCGGCATACTCGGCGAAGACATCCGCGCCTACCGGCCCGATGGCAAACCGGCCGCAGCACGCGATGTCTTGAATGCCTTCGAGAAGCCGCGCGGGACGGCTTACTTCCTCGGCTACGATAAAACGACTCCCGTTCAACCCGATCAGTTCTATTTGAGTCTTCTCAAAGAGGGGAGCATCGCGCTGGCGTTCGACCGGCCCGAGTTCGCGCCACCGACGATCCAGCCCTAAGGTGACTTTTGATCAATTAACGAGGCACTGGAGTTTCGGGGATGTGGGTGTTCTGTCGCGGCTGGCGACGAAAATTAGGTGTCCTCACTCTGCTTCTGGCGTGCCTCTTTTTCGTGATGTACCTGCGGAGTCGAGTGGTCGCTGATGGAGTCGCCGCTGTACCGTCGACGCACCAGCAAGAGTGGTATTACTCGGCCGATGGTTTCCTCGGTTGGCAATCCTACGAAACCACTTTGGCTGGCTATACGCCCTCGCCCTGGTTCTCGTACGGAACAATCCCAATCAAACCGGGTGAATTCTTCGACCCTGATAGCCCTGGCGATGTTCAATGGCGATCCCGGTGGTTCGGCGGTGGTATCGGCGAATTTCCGACAGAGACAGTTCGCACGGTGAGTGGAAGCGGCACTGTCGCGATCACGTTACGCTACATATCCTATTGGTGTTTTATCGTCCCCCTGACCGCGCTCTCCGCTTACCTGATTCTTAGCCAGCCGCAGAAGTTGGGGCGATGATGGACATGCTGATTGTTCTCGGCGCAATTTGGCTCGCTCCACCACTTTTGTACACCACTGGAGTCCTGGTTTTAGATGTACCGCAACGACCATCAGCTCTTAGAATAATCTGGACGCTCGCACCTGCTGCAGTCTGGCTTGCCGCTTGGCCCGTGCTGGCATTCACCATTCTGTACCCGTCGTTGTGATCCCTTGCCCGCGCGCGACCCACTTGGCCAAGTCGCACTTGGATGATGCAGGGGCAGACGCTATATGAAGCATCTGGAATATCAACGACGGTCTTCAGATGCAGGAAGAAAATATGCCATTGCAGAAGCGCCGCATTATCGTTGGGATCAGCGGAGCAACCGGGACGATCTATGGCATCCGTTTGCTGGAATTATTGCGACAGCTTGAAGTCGAATCCCACCTCGTCGTGAGCTCGGCCGGTGATTTGACAAGAGCGTACGAAACCGAACTCAGTGCCAGTGAACTGAAAGCCCGCGCCGATGTCGTTTACCAACCGAAAGACGTCGGATCGGCGATCGCGAGCGGATCGTTCCGTACGCTGGGGATGATCGTCGCGCCCTGCTCGATTCGCACGTTGAGTGAAATTGCCACCGGGGTCACCAGTTCGCTGTTGTCCCGCGCGGCGGATGTCTGTCTGAAGGAACGTCGCAGGCTGGTTCTGATGGTGCGTGAAACACCACTGCACGCCGGTCACCTAAAAAGCATGCTCGCTGTGACAGAGGCAGGGGGCATCATCGCACCGCCCGTTCCCGCATTCTACACGAAGCCAAAGTCACTTGAAGAAATGGTTGACCAGACTTTAGCCCGCATGCTGGATTTGTTTGATTTGGAAGTTCCTTCGGCGGCAAGGTGGGGCGAGACGATTGGACTCTGAGCGGCTTGACCGTTGCCCGAACGCGAACTAAGGTCTTGCTGACACCATCTAGCAGTACTCGTGGAGAAGGATCGTCCATGGCCTATCGAGATTTTCGCGAGTTCCTCGATGCACTTCGTAACCACGGTGAATTGATCGAGATTGATCGACAGGTCACAATGGAGTTGGAAGTTGCGAAGGCATTGCGAAAATCCGCATCGGTCGGTGGACCTGCTTTGCATTTCAATTCGACGAGAACGTCTTTTCCGTTAGTGGGTGGCGTTTACAACACGCGGCGAAAAGCGCTGATCGCTTTTGAAGCGACGGAAGAGAATGTCTTCGAGCGAATCCTGGCGGGGCTGGCCCGGCGAATCGCGCCGGTGGTCGTCGAAGATGCCCCAGTCCATGAGAACATCTTGTCCGGCGATGCCATCGATCTGACGCAATTGCCGGTCCCTCGCTACAGCCCTGATGATGGCGGTCCTTACATTACCCCCGGGCTCGTGGTTAGTAAGGATCCGGAGACGGGGATTCCTGACATCGGGCACTACCGCTTCGAAGTCATCGACAAGACAACGCTGTCGTACATGGCGCAGCCGAATCACCGCTTTGGGAAACATATCGCCAAGGCGAGACGCCGAGGAGATAAGACCTTTCGCGCGGCGCTGGTGATTGGTGTCGATCCCATCTTGGCGTACACCGGGCCAATCCAGGTGCCAGACGACACCAACGACTTTGAAGTTGCTGGAGGTCTTCGTGGAGCTCCGGT
>DASYEA010000676.1:0-2897 GCA_036499265.1 Schlesneria sp.
AAGAGTGCTGCCCAATGATTGCGCAGGTAACCGAGCGCCTGCGCAAAGAGGCTCTTGGGAAGAACATTCAGATACTCGATGCTGTCCAGGTACGTGCGAAGCCGATTCAAGAGCGGCACTGCCTCGTGTTGGCGCAACGCCAATCGATCCGCGATGGAAAGCGGCCTGGCTCGGTCCTCAATGTCGTACAGTTGCCGGATCAGGGCCAGCAGTACAGTGGCCTGCTGCGGATGGCTCGACCGGCCTTCGAACACCTTGCGCCGTGCGTGCGCCCAGCATGCGGCGCGCGTGATCCGCGAGTCACTGCGCAACTCGATCTGTTGAAATCCTGACCAGCAATCTGCCATCAATGTCCCCGAATAGTTCTCCAGGACTTCATCGGGTCCATCCCGATGCCGGCTGACCGTGAAGTCAAAGATGTTCAGCGGGATATCGACTCCGCGATAAGCCCACATACGAGCCTTGACACTCGGCTGATCCTTCTCTTTCGCGGCCGTGAACACTTCGTGGATTCGCTTGGAGCGAGGATCCGCAGGATCGATGGCCGGGATGACCGAAGGAACGATCAACGTCACGGGGGTCTCATCACAGCCGATCACTTTGCTGCCCAGGACCAGCTGTCGATAGTGATCCGCCAGCGGCTTGAAGATCTCTTCAGCGGCGCTCAGGATATTCAGCAACGTGGAACGGGTGGGGCTCCAGCCACAGGCGCTGAACCAGTCCTGCTGGCGGTAGAATGGCAGGTGATAAGCATACTTCTGGGTGATGATCTCGACGGCAATGCTGGTGTCGAATCGATTGCCGGCCACCAGTCCGGCGGGTCGCGGCGCCTGAGTCACGCCACAGTCACCCTTTCCCGGGCAGGCGTACTTGGGATACTTCGTCACTTCGACAAAGAGTTTCGGCCGCTCGATCTTCAGCGTCTCGGTCTGGTCGTAGCCGATCAGAGTGCGCTCGCCATGCGTGGCACAGGTCTTCTGAGCCTGAGGCACATCGACGATCTTTTCGACGCGCGGTAGATGTTCGGGGAACTTTTCGGATCGGCCCTGGGGCGTGGGCTTCTTCGCTGTGCGACGGGCTTCGATCTCCTGCACCACCTTCTGGGCCTCGGCGACGGCGTCGCGGAACGCTTCTTCGGCCTGAGAGTCATCACCGAAGTCGAGCTTCTTCTGTGTGGGATCTTCCAGGAACCGTTCACTGCGGCGTCCGTAGATCTGCTTGAGCAACTTGTCCAAAGTCAGCTGCAATGTCTGAACTTCACGCAGCAGTCCTTCACGGGACTGTTGCAGATCCAGAATCGTCCGAGCCAGTTCTTCCAACCGAGCATCACGGTCTCGCAGTTGTGTGACGAGATCCCCGAGTGGCAAGGTGCCTGAGGCAGCTTCTGGCTGGGGTGCGAGTGCTGCTCCACGGTCGTCGGCCGGAGAAGCCCCGCCTGCGGCAGACTGGGCCTCAAGTTCGCGAACATGAGCTGCCAGCTGAGCGAGAAGCCGCTTGCTGGCGGCTAAATCTGACGGGAGTGAGTGTGTGTCATCCATATCACAATAGTGACACGTCAGCCACATTCGTTACGCGGTTTTTCGTAAAAAACAGCGAGTCGCGGGAAATTGTTTCCCCGTGACTCGCTTTAGTGAACATCGCTGTTAATCGTGTCGAGTGGAGGCCGTCAAACGGTCCCAGCCAATGACATCCGCTTGCGGCGGCGAGACGGATCCAGCGGTACGCCCGCCAGCAGCATGGCCAATTGCGCCACATCCAACGTGACGTGCGACTGTTCTGAGCCCACTCGCGGAAGTTCGAGCGTTCCTTGCTCCAATCGCTTGTACCAGATCACCAGGCCTCCTGGTTCCCACCAGATGGCCTTGAGACGATCCTGTCGCTTGTTGACGAACAGAAACAAATGACCGTCGGTCACTGTGCGACCCAACGCGCTCTGCACCAGACCACACAAGCCATCGAAGCTCTTGCGCAAGTCCACAGGCCGGGCGAAGAAATAGATCGGAACATGAGTTGGGCAGGTCAGCATGATGCTCCCTCCAGGCCCGAGTCTTCGCTTGCAGGAAACCGACTCACGATCTGGAGTGTCTGCCTGAGCACTTCCAGATCGGCCGTCGGCAACGACAAACGGACTCCGTTGGACAGCCACACTTCAATCGCCGCTGGCTGCAACAACTGGACGGGAACAAACCCTTTGGAAACCAGAGCTGGAGAAACCGACAGGGAGCGCGGAAACGCTTTCACCGGTTCCTGAAGCTTCTTTCGCCAGTGATAAAACGCGGACACCGAAACTCGCTCGCGATCACAAAACGCGGCAACCGTCACGCCGCACCGCGTGAATCGCTCCATCCGCAAGATCCAATCCCGCCGGCCCGCGACATCATCTGTTCGTCCCATGGTTGAGGTACTCCTTGGCAAGGTGTGCAAAGCAAAACACAAACCTGCCAAACTACCTCAAACGTCAAGAATGGGGTTTGTGTACGGTCACCCCCCAGAATAATCCACGGTGAGGATAATTGTGAAGAGAAGCCTCAACGGTGCGAAGGTATGAAATGTAATCTCGGCCGTTGCGGGCTTCACTGACAAACGAAGCGTAATCCTTTACGGTCCCAAGCTTGCCAAAGTGTCGATATATAAAACGGAACCATTTCCGTTTTGACGGAAAAGCGTTCCTGGTCGCCGCTGACGACTCTTACCCCCCTCATTCCCGATTTGGCACCTAAGTCTTTTAGAACTAGAGGTTTTGCGTACGCACTGTGAAAGTGCCAGCATGAACGAAATAAGCCCCAGTGAAGGGGCTTTTCTAGTCCGCATTGCGGTGCATCGCATTCAAGCAAAAGCTATAGGGCTTTGACCGGACGCATTCCTGTCTACTACATCCTCGGATTTCGCAGATGCGA
>DASYEA010000677.1:0-1705 GCA_036499265.1 Schlesneria sp.
GATTGAAGTCGGTCATCTGGCCTATTCGCCACGATTGCAACACACCCCGGCAGCAACGGAGTCCATGTTTCTGTTGATGCGACAAGCCTTCGAACTGGGCTATCGGCGTTACGAATGGAAATGCGACTCACTGAACCAACCGTCGCGGAATGCGGCTGAAAGACTAGGTTTCACGCGAGAAGGCCTATTTCGCCAAGCCGTTGTGTATAAGCAGCGCACCCGCGATACGAGTTGGTATTCCATCATTGACCGGGATTGGCCGGCGCTCGAGGCCGCATTTCAGAAATGGCTGGCGCCCGAGAACTTTGATGCAGCAGGCCAGCAGAAGTGCCGGCTCTCTGAATTAACCGCACTGGTTCGAGGTTAGGATCGTCGCGGGAAGTCGTTCAGAGTCTGTCTCGACCTTCATTGACGTCGGGCAAGCATCTCACCGCAAACTCTGTCTTTTTGAAGCGTTGCGCAACAACGCGGAATTGATCCAACGTCAACTCTGGAAGACGTGGTCATCCGACCTCTTATCTAGAATTCGGCGCGATTGCGTTCTCGTTTGGCAAAGCAATTGCTTAGTTGGCTCTTGAATTCGATTTCTTGTGATCTGAATGCCGGTGGAGGCAGGATGGAATCGGTGCGATTCAGCCCAACCCGAAGTGGTTGGTTGTGCATTTCAGACAGAAGAAGCAAACATCCAGGAGTCGTAACATGGCCTCGCCAGATATTTTACAACAATCTCTCCGTGCCGGTGTGTATGCCGACATGCCGTCAGCGGAACGTGCCGTCGTCAAGCTGCTGGCAAGTGGATTTGAGAAAGAACAGGTTTCGGTCGTGTGCTCGGGCGAAGCGCGGGACCGGCACTTTCGTCAATTCGATCAACCGAACCACACAGGAATCAGCCTGAACGGGGAAGTCGCCACAGGAGCGTCAATCGGCGCCGCCGTGGGGGGGCTTGCAGCAATTGCGTTCGGGCTGGTCAGTGGCGCAGTTCCACTCATCATCGCGGGCGCGGCTGGCGTTGCAGGCGGCAGCGGGATGGGCGGATTTATGGGCGCCATGATGTCAAAGGGCGTAGAAGACGAATTCTCCAGGTTTTATCACGATCAGCTTGCCGCTGGAAACCTGGTCGTCGTCGCTGAAGACCACGGCCCAGATTGTGAAACCAAACTGGCGCACGCTTCAGAGATCTTCACAGAAACGGGCTGCCTGTCCAAGTATGACGCATGAAAACGCCGGCAAAAGGTTTGGTCGCTCGCCGGTCATGGTGCTTGTTGATCGTTCATAATAGTTGCTTAACTTCGTAGTGCATTTGACCTTTCAGCATAAATGGGTTCTTCGCAATGGCCGGATCGATGGACTTGACCAAGACGCTTGAGAATCAGTTTCAGCCGGAAGTACCGCAGTACTCCGAGCTGGCTCGGCGAATTGACACCTTAACCTTTCGGCAAATTGCGGATCTGCGAGTTGAGTATTCAGGCTTTCAGGTCATTCTGAGAGGCCGGAGTAAGACGTACTACGCGAAGCAACTTGCCACACAAGCGGTGCAGGATTTGATGCCCGGAGCGATCGTGACGAATTCTGTCGACGTGCTGCGGTAGTCGACAACTGAGTTGGTGAAGACGAATTGATCGCGCTCACCTTGCAGGTGTTGATGGGTTCACGATTTCGTCCAGTGTGTTTGGGCATTGCAAGAGTGCGGTGATCACCCGGCTGG
>DASYEA010000678.1:0-10643 GCA_036499265.1 Schlesneria sp.
CGTCACCACGGTTTGTTTACTCTGCGATACATCGACAAGACACTGGCAACGCAAAGCCGTCGCCAGTGGTACCCGAAACGATTTTTTCGCAAGCAGAATCGCGCACACTCATTTAGTCTCCAATGACTCAAAAGACACGGCCTTGTCGAGGACTCCAAAACCGTGGCACCCTTAGATTTATGCTCCACAGTTCAACTGACCACTAGATTACGACTGCGGGCGCGTCTCGGTTACTCAGCTGCGTGCGCTCGCGATCGATGGATGACACATGTAAGCTCATTCGTATGAGCAACGGATTGTCATTATCACCTGGCGGTAGGTTGTCGTACGAGCCACGTCCCGATGCGGGGGCGCTGCGGACGAGCGAACTTTCTTCGGGCGAATCGGGCTGCTTGGAAGCGGCCTTTCGCGAATCGACTGCGGCTGGCCTGATTGAATTGGCGAGGTCTCACGCAGACCACCAATTTGCGCCGGACCTGCTGTTCTGGCGAGAATTCGCGCGTCGCTTGTTTTCAGCGATCTGTCGGCTGGGAGAAGCTGCGCCAGCACATTGGAGCAAGGTTTCGCCGCCGTCTGACGAGGAGTTGGCTGAACTGGTTGCCGCGGCACCGCCGATGCGCGGGTTGGAATACCTCGATGCCACGGTGCTGCAATCCCTTTGGCGCGAATTGGCAAGCAGCGTCGGCGATCAAAGCGCCGCTTGGAAAGAGGGATCAGCCGCCTATCTGCAGCATGTGGACCCGCTCTTTCATCAGCTCGGGCGCGTCACGTTTCACTTGGCGGAGAACAAGCGAGATCCTGATCGTCCTTTCGCCTTTCTGGCGACATTTACTCACCGACTGACGGATCAAGCGAGAGTGGCCCATATTCCACTCGCCGAAGCCCTGAAGGACTCCGCACGTGCCAAAGATGCCGCGAGGCTGAAATCACTCCTGGAACCGGTCGAGCGCGCTGCGGACTCGAGCCCACTCGTGCGCGAACTCGTTGATCGTAAAACTCTGTTCGCACCGCAGGCCTGGTCCATCCAGCAGGCCTATCGCTTTTTGCAGGAGACGCCGCAAATGGAGCAAGCGGGCGTGACCGTCCGCGTGCCCGACTGGTGGTCAGCTCGTCGTCCGCCACGGCCGCGCGTGCAGGTCAGCCTGGGAAAACGGGAACCGAGCGGCCTGGGCCTAGACGCGATGCTCGACTTCGATGTCTCTTTAGCGTTGGAAGGAGAACAGCTAACACTTGCAGAACAGAAGCAGCTGCTGGCATCAACCGAAGGGCTGGCCTTACTTCGTGGCAAGTGGGTTGAAGTCGACCACAAGCGATTGCAGCAAGCGTTGGAGCATTGGAACCAAGTTCAATCCGCTCATTCGGATGGAATCGACTTCATTCAAGGGATGCGGTTGCTGGCCGGCGCGAATTTCGTAGAAGCAGAGACAGAACAAAACCACACGGCTGACTGGTCCGACATCGTATCCGGCGATTGGTTGAGTGACACACTGAAGCAAATGCGTTCGCCAGAACAAGACCGGGCGTGTCAGCCGGGTCGCGATTTACAAGCGACGTTACGCCCCTATCAAGTGGACGGCGTCCGGTGGTTGTGGTTTATGACGCGGCTCTCTTTGGGCGGTTGCCTTGCCGATGACATGGGTCTCGGAAAGACGATTCAAGTCATCGACATGCTGCTGCAACGGCGACGTGCTGCGCGAGGAATTGGCCAAACACCAAGTCTTCTCGTGGTTCCTGCATCACTGCTGGGCAATTGGCGACAGGAGTTGACGCGATTCGCTCCGACATTGTCCGTTCAGATGCTGCATCGGTCTGAATGCGATGCCGACGATTTGGCCCGGATTGCCGAGAATCCGGCTCAGGAGTTGGCCGGATGCGACCTGGTGGTCACCACGTATGGACTGGTCCGACGACAACCCTGGTTGGAAAGTGTGACCTGGTCATTGATTGTATTGGACGAAGCGCAGGCCATCAAAAATGCGGGGGCAGCTCAGACCAAAAGTATCAAAGCGTTACCGGCCCGCACGCGTCTGTTGCTGACAGGGACACCCGTCGAGAATCATCTGGGTGACCTCTGGTCACTGTTCGACTTTGCCTGCCCGGGACTTCTGGGGAGCGCCTCTGAATTCAAGAAATATGTCAAACGGCTCGACGCGCAACACGATCCTCAGGCCTACGCTGGTCTGCGTCGTCTCGTGCGGCCCTACATCCTGCGGAGGTTAAAAACCGATCCTTCCATCGCTCCAGACTTGCCGCTCAAAACTGAAGTGCGTGTCGAATGTGGTCTCGCGAAGAAACAGGCAGCCATGTACGAGAATGCGGTCGCAGATCTGGCGAAGCGACTGAAAGTCGCGGATGGTATCGCACGTCGCGGCCTGGTTCTGGCAACGCTGATGCAGCTCAAGCAGATCTGCAACCATCCGTCGCAGTACCTGCAACAATCGACGTACTCGTCGGAAGAAAGTGGTAAGTTCGAGCGGCTGCGACTGTTGTGCGAACCGATTGTCGAGAGACAGGAACGAGTCCTGGTTTTCACGCAATTTCAATCGCTGACCGAGCCGTTAGCAACGTGGTTGCAGACAATCTTCGGTCGCGCGGGACTGGTGCTGCACGGCGGGACACCCGTCAAGAAACGCAGCGAACTGGTCAAAACTTTTCAGTCTGAGGACGGCCCGCCGTTTTTCGTGATCTCGCTGAAAGCAGGCGGCAGCGGGTTGAATCTGACCGCCGCGTCGCATGTGATCCACTTCGACCGGTGGTGGAACCCTGCCGTGGAAAATCAGGCGACCGATCGCGCCTTCCGGATTGGCCAGAAGCGCAATGTCCTGGTCCATAAATTTGTGTGCCGAGGTACTGTCGAGGAACGAATCGACGCTCTGATTGCGTCGAAGCAAAGCGTGGCGGACCAAGTTCTCGGACCGGATTCCGAAACCGAGGCGAAGCTGACCGAAATGAGCGACGACCAATTACTTGGATTCGTCGCGCTCGATCTGCGCCGTGCCTTGGACGAGGGATAAGATTGCCGCTGATCAAGTTGATGGGTACGCTGGTTGAAGACTTTGACGTCAACGGATGGAACTTCGATATTGAGAGCGAAAGGAGTCACACGATGGGCTTCGGACGAAGCTGGGGCTATTACGATAATTGGGCTCCCTATGTTACGGTCGCACAGCGCCGCGCCGAGGCTGCCGCGAATGCAAAACAACTTGAAAAAGAGCGAGGCCGGCCTCTTGCCCCGATCAAGATCGAAGGCCGCAAGATCGCCAAATCGTTCTGGGGCAAAGCATGGTGCGACAATTTGGAGGCTTACAGTGATTACGCCAACCGATTGCCTCGCGGCCGAACGTACGTGCGAAATGGCTCTGTGATTGATCTGGAGATTGCCAAAGGAAAAATCGTCGCTTTGGTCAGCGGATCCGAGGTCTACACGCTCACAATCACGATCAGCGCGCTACCGCGAGAGAACTGGCAGACCATCCAGCGCAGTTGCGCTCGATCCATCACATCATTGATCGATCTGCTGCAAGGGCGGTTTGACCGTGGCATCATGGAACGCCTGACACAGAAAGATGGTGGTCTGTTTCCGAAGCCAAAAGAAATCAAACTGTCATGCAGTTGCCCCGATTCCGCAGGAATGTGCAAACACGTCGCTGCCGTGATGTACGGTGTCGGAGCGAAACTTGACCAATCTCCAGAACTGCTCTTCACACTGCGCAATGTCGATCATCTGGAATTGATCAGCCAGGCCGTCTCTGATGACAACTTGAATCGTGCTCTCACCGGAGACTTGGGAGACAGCCTGCAAGCCGATGATCTCGGTCAAATATTCGGAATTGAACTGGAGACCGGCCGCCCTGCTACTGCGGACGATGTGCCAACTCGAAAACCTCGACGTAAGCCTTCACCACCAGCCAAGGCAGTTCGCACCGCGACGAAAAAACCGGCGAAGCGCAATGCGACTGCAAAAGGCTCGCAATCATCCCCCAAGCCGACCGCATCCGCCAAACCGGTGAAAGCGAAGACCGCAACGGTAACGCGGACCTCAAAGATCCAGACTAAGAAAAAGCCTGCCGCCGCTGTCGTGGTCAAACCAGCTCGTCGAATACGACCAGCGAAGTGAGTGACGTTTGGCACGTCTGTTGTGAGGACCTCGATCCGAGGCCGTCGGTTGACGATTCGACAGATGAATGACAGCAACAAATCCCATCAGGCACAGCCTGACCTACTAGTACGTCTATCGCCGGATGTCAGGCTACGGCACTCACAAGCGCATCAGAACAAGCCACAACGTGAGTCCTTTACCTGACATCCGGCGATAGACGGACCACTACTGGTCTACTGATCTAAGATCTAAGTCCAATACCAAGTGACTCTTCATCAACAACGTCGGTTAGAGCGACTCCGGGTCTTCGCGAAGCGCTCCAGACCCGGCCACCCTGCCGCAGAGGTGTGACGCTGGCATTTCGCGGCAGGAATGAGCGCGTACCGTTGTTAGCGGGCGCGAGCAGATCTCGGTAGCATTCTGATGAATGTCACTTCAGGTCATCGTATTGATGTCACCTCTTTGTTCGATGACCTCACAACTCTGTTCAGGAGAGGAGCGTCCCGATGATCCGCCGTTCTCAAATGTCGTATCTCACTGTGATGGCGATTGGTGCCGTCTTTGGTTGGGCGTGCGCGGCCGGCAAGTTCGATCTATCACGGAGCCTCGCAGCCACCGTCGAAGTCTCGGCGACTTTCAATGTGGCCGCACCGGAACAGGGGCAAGCCTGCGACTCTGGTCTCAGCAGAACGCAAATCGCCGCGCTCGACATGCACAATCAACTCGCGGTGGCGGCACTGGCGCAAAGCGGCAAGAAGCCGAATATCCTCGTCATCTGGGGCGACGACATCGGGACTTGGAACATCAGCCACAACAGTCGTGGCATGATGGGTTACAACACTCCCAACATCGACCGCATCGCCAGAGAGGGTATCAGCTTCACGGACTACTATGCTCAGCAGTCATGCACCGCTGGCCGTGCGGCGTTTCTTGGTGGCAGCGTACCGGTCCGTTCAGGAATGACTAAGGTCGGTCTGCCCGGCGCCGCTCAGGGGTGGCAGAAGAACGACATCACCGTCGGTGGTGTGATGAAGTCACTCGGGTATGCGACGGGTCAGTTTGGCAAGAATCACCAGGGAGACCGCGACGAGCATCTGCCGACCATGCACGGCTTCGACGAGTTCTTCGGACCGCTCTACCACCTCAACGCGTCGGAAGAGCCGGAGAACCGCGACTACCCAAAGGACTTCAAGCTGCCCAGCGGCAAGACGTTTCTGGAGACCTACGGCCCACGCGGCGTGCTGAAGTGCAAGGCCGATGGCAAGGGGGGCCAGACCATCGAAGACACTGGCGCGCTGACGAAGAAGCGCATGGAGACGATCGACGAAGAGACAGTCGCCGCCGCGAAGGATTACATCACCCGCCAGCAGAAAGCGGACAAACCGTTCTTCTGCTGGTGGAACGCAACACGCATGCACTTCCGGACCCACGTAAAGACAGACCACAAGAACCTGGCCGGCTCCAATTCGGATGAATACTCCGACGGCATGGTCGAACACGACGGCCAGGTGGGTGAACTGCTCAAGCTCCTCGACGAGTTGAAGATCGCTGACGACACCATCGTCTTTTACTCCACTGACAACGGCCCGCACTACAACGCCTGGCCGGACGCGGGTACCACGCCATTCCGCAGCGAGAAGAACTCGAACTGGGAAGGCGCGTACCGTGTCCCTGCGTTCGTGCGTTGGCCAGGTCACTATCCCAAGGGTGCGACGGTGAACGGCATGGTCTCGCACGAAGACTGGATGGTCACGTTCGCCTCTGCCGCTGGTAAGAAAGATCTGAAGGAGGACCTGCTCAAGGGGGGCTACCAAGCCATCGGACGGACTTACAAGAATCACCTCGACGGCTACGACATGAACGAATACCTGTCCAGCGCGGACAAGTACAAGACTCCGACCGAGAGCTATCAAGCCTCACCGCGCAAGGAGTTCTGGTACTTCAACGATGACGGCAAGTGCGTCGCCATCCGACTAAGCGACTGGAAAGCCGTCTTCCTGGAAAACCGGGCTCACGCGTTCGAAGTCTGGCGCGAGCCGTTCGTCGAGTTGCGCGTTCCGCTGCTGTTCAACTTGCGTCGCGATCCATTCGAGAAGGCGCAGCACAACTCGAACACCTACAATGATTGGTTCCTTGATCGGCCGTACATCATCGTGCCGATGCAGCAGATCGCGGCGAAGTTTGCCAAGACGTTCGTCGAGTTCCCGCCAAGCCAGAAGCCCGGCTCGTTCAATCTTGAGGGCATTGTCGAGAAGCTGAAGGAACCCGCTGGGGGGGACTAGACAGAGATGACAAGGGCTGACTGACGCTGCTCGCTCTGTACAGCGCTTTCGAAGCAGAAAAGGGACGGGAGTCGTTGTTTTTGACTCCCGTTCCGATCCTGTTCGGCACCTTGATAGCTCGGTTTGTCATTCACTCCGTTTACACCAATCCGGATTCCGATTATGCGATGGATTCGCTGCGCGTTCTTGTTTGCACTTTGCTTCGTTTCGGTCCCTGTCGCGTGGGGCCAGGTTCCTGTTAAGCCGGACTCGCTTCCGTCGTGGAACGATGGCAATGCGAAGGCCGCGATTCTGAACTTCGTTCAGCGAACGACCACGGAAGGTTCACCCGATTTCGTCGCTCCGGCCGATCGCATCACCGTTTTTGACAACGATGGGACGCTGTGGCCAGAGAACCCGATGCCGTTTGAGGTCGCCTTCGCACTCGACACCGCCAGGGACCGGATGACCAAGAAGCCGGAGTTGAAAAACTCACCCGCCTATCAGGCACTCGCCAGCGGCGATCTGGCGGCGCTCACCGACAATCACCTGGAGAAACTGCTGCAACTCGTGTTGGACACGCACGCGGGACAGACAACGGAAGAGTTTAATAAGTCTGTTGCTGAGTGGATCGCAACAGCGAAACATCCGCGATTGAATAGACGCTACTCGGAATGTACCTACCAGCCGATGCAGGAAATGCTGAAATTGCTCCGAGCCAACGGATTCAAAACCTACATCGTCTCAGGTGGCAGCCAGGACTTCATGCGTGTGTGGGCCGAGAAAGTGTACGGCGTTCCGCCCGAGCAGATCATCGGTACCGTCTTCAAGACAAAATACGAACTGAAGGATGAGAAGCCGACGCTCACGATTCTCCCGGAAATTGCGCTTAACGACGACAAAGCCGGGAAGCCTGTGGCGATCCACCACGTTATCGGCAAGACGCCAGTCATCTGCTTCGGCAATTCCGACGGCGACCATCAGATGCTCCAGTATACGACGATCGGTCGTAAGCCAAGCTTTGGGTTGATCGTCCATCACACCGACGCAGAGCGAGAATACGCTTACGACGCTCATCCCAAGAGTTCTGGAAAGCTGGTCGAGGCATTGAAAGCTGCTCCCGAGCGAGGTTGGGTTGTCGTCGACATGAAGCAGGATTGGAAGAAGGTATTCGCTGCTGAGAAGTAGCCTGCCAACGAATCGACCTTGGCTTGTGAACTTGGTCGTTCGACCACCGAACGGGCGAGCCCCTGTCCTACAACGGAGGATCAGATGCTCAGATACCTGGAACTGATCATTGCCCTGAGCCTTGGGCTGCTGGCTTCCTGGCCCGCAAATGCGCAAACAACGCAGAGCGAGGAACCGACAGCGTGCACAGCGATCGACATCTTGATCGATCCTGATACGACAATGTTGAAGCAGGCCACGGCCGCGAATGAGCGTCTGCGGAAGGTATATCCCAAGGGCTTTGCATTAGACGCGTCGCACCAGCCGCACATTTCCTGTCTCCAACGATTCGTGAAGACGGCCGAACTGGACCACGTCTACGCCGCCATCGACAAAGTTCTGGCCGAGGAAAAGCCAGCGACCTGGAAACTGAAGGCTCACAAGTACTACTACATCCCGTTCAATGATCTTGGCTTGGCCGGAATCGTGATCGAGCCGACCGACGACCTTATCCGGATTCAGAAGAAATTCATCGATGCCATCGAACCGTACACGGTGAAGTCCGGTACAAAAGCCGCCTTCGTCACCACGAAAGAAGACCCCGAGATCAACCAACCGACCATCGACTACGTGAAGTCCTTCGTACCCGCTGCAACCGGCGAGAAATTCAACCCCCATGTGACTATTGGCCTGGCGTCAGAGGACTATCTGAAGCAGATGCTCGGCGAGAAGTTCGAGGCATTCACGTTTTCGCCGGCTGGAATCTCTGTCTACCAACTCGGCAACCTCGGAATGGCGCAGAAGAAACTCAAAAGCTGGGAGTTGAAACACTGAAGTCGCATTCCACCTGGAGCGTTCAAGATCATCCCAATCGCGCCGCTGAGCGTTGGTGATAGTAGCTCAACTGTCGCCGCGAATCAGCCTTCCTACACGGGACGTGGCTTCTTACGGGGGCGTTTGCCCCATTTGTCGGCATCTCCGAAGTCGATGAAGCGGTGGATCAGGGCTTCGTCGACGCGAGGGCAAACGATGTCGCCTGCGAATCGCAGCATGTTGCTGATGTCGAAGGTCGGGTCTGTCGTGGCGTACGACTCGTAAAGGTCGAGCGATTCATCAGCCTTCTGTTCCGCGTCGTTGCGTTCACTGGCGGCCAGCGGACCGACGAACTCGGCTCCGTAGACATGAAAGTAGCTTTCCACGGCCGTGATCAAGTCACGAGGTGTCATCGGATGCGTCGGCGACAAATGATAGGTTCCGCCATGGGCGGCCTGCGTCTCGTATAGACGAACCATCACGGCCGAGACCCAATCGACCGTCACCATGTTCCGCTGCTCGTCACCGGTCATGTTCAGGCGTAGAGGCACATGACGCCTGCCATCCGGGCCGGGCTCCATGTTCTTGAACAGGACCGCCATAAACTTCAAATGATGCAGGAGGCCGTGATAGGTATTCGTATACCCCGTCACCGAATCGCCGACGATGACCGCAGGCCGGTAGACGGTCGGAGTGTCGAGGCAATCAGAGCTTCTTACTAATTGCTCCGCCAGGAATTTGCTCTGTTCGTACTCGTTGCGGAACTCTTGTCCCGCATCCAATTCGTCTTCGAGGATGACACCTTCGCGATTGCCGCAGACATAGGCGGTCGAGACGTAATGGAACTTGCGAATGCCAACGTCGCGACAAAATTCGATCACATAGCGAGTGCCGTCGAGATTCGTACGCCAGGGTTCTCCGGCTCGATCCGCACCGCGGAAGGTCAGTGAAGCCGCGTTATGAATCATGGTGTCGCAGTGCTCGGCAACCCATGCTTTACCTTCGTCGTTCAGGCCGAGGGCAGGAGCCGTGACATCGCCCTCAAGGCAGATCGGCCGCGGCAAGGTGACTTCGCCGCGCTGGTCCCACATGCGCATGATTTCTTCAATGCGCTCAGCGGCAGTTTGTTCGCCATCGCTGCGAACGACTACGGCAACCGCGTGGCCGCGTTGCAAGAGGTCACGAAGCAGATAGCGCCCGACAAGGCCCGTCGCACCGGTCAACAGCAGATATTTCATGACGTTCTCGTTCTGATCAGCCTCAGCGCGACATCGGCTGGGCTTGCGGCTTCCACATTCCCAACTCGATCAAGTCACTGCTCACAGGACGCGGCTTGAGAGCACCCTCGGGGCAGACCTGAACGCACAGGGTACAGCCCACACAAAGATCCTGACTGATCTTGGGGGCGTATCTGCCCTGGAATTCCTGCGGTTCGATCGCAACACAACCAACCTCGAAGCAGTCACCACATCCGGTGCAAGCTTCGGCGTTCCATTGAGCCCGCTGCACGGGCGGCTTGGGCTTGATCAGCAGACAAGGGGCGCGACTGATGACCACGGCCGGCCCGGCATGGTCCAAGGCTTCCCGCAATGTCGCTTCTGTCTCTTCCAAATTATAGGGATCGGCCACCCGCACCCATTCCACACCCAGCGCCCGAACGAGCTTTTCCAGATCGATTCCATGCCCCGCCGAGTTCTCGCCTTGAGCGAGCTTGCCATTGCCCGAGTGCCCCTGCAATCCGGTCATGGCCGTCGTGGAGTTATCCATGATCAGGATCGTGCCCCGACCGCCGTTGTGGACGAAGTCCAACAGTGGCGCCAGCCCGGAATGAAGCAGCGTCCCATCGCCGATAATCGCCAGAATCTTGCCGTGCGACTCTTCTCCCAGAGCCTTCTCCATGCCCAAGGCAGTGCCGATGCTGGCCCCCATGCAGACGACTGTATCGATCGCATTCCATGGCGATAGCGAACCCAACGTATAACAGCCGATATCCCCGGCCACGGTGACGCCCAGACGAGCAATCGCGGTATAGACGCCCAGATATTGGCAGCCAGCGCAAATGCGCGGAGCCCGCGGCGGGATCGCTTCGTCCCCTTTTTCGAGCGGCTGTGGTGTTCCACGAGCCAGGCTGCGTTCGATCCGTTCGGGCGAGAGCTCACCGACGCGAGGCAACCAATCGGCTTGCTCGACTGTGACACCCAAAGCCCGAATCTGCTCGTCGAGGAATGGATCGAGTTCCTCAATCACCAACAAGCGATTTACTTCGGTGGCGAATTCCTTGACCAGTTTGGCAGGCAATGGAA
>DASYEA010000679.1:0-4053 GCA_036499265.1 Schlesneria sp.
AGGTTTCGCGTACGGGTTTGGATTTGCCCCATTGAGAACGATTTTGCTGATGCTTGCGGTCGCCAGCTTTGTGTCGATGTCGATGAATGTTCTGATGCCTGTCTTCGCGAAGGATGTGCTGCATGGCAACGCGGGGACGCAAGGTTTTCTGATCGGGGCGAGCGGACTAGGCGCGCTGGGCGCGGCAATCTATCTGGCGTCGCGAAAATCCGTGCTGGGTCTGGGACGTATCATCGTTCGTGCGGCGATTGTGCTGGGAATCGCCCAGATCGCGTTCTCTTACTCGCCAAGCCTGCTGATTTCGCTGCCGATCCTGACGACAACAGGTTGTTGCATGATGTTGTTGATGGCATCGAGTAACACTCTATTGCAGACCATTGTCGAAGATGACAAACGCGGACGGGTGATGAGCCTGTACTCGATGGCATTTCTGGGAGTGGGGCCGATTGGCAGCTTGTTCGGAGGAACGTTAGCCAATCGCATCGGTGCTTCAGGATCGGTGCGCGTTTCGGGCACGATCATGATTGTCGCCGGAGTGTTTTTTGCGCTTCGCCTACCGTACCTCCGAGCGCTCGTTCGCCCGATCTACCAGAAGGCTGGCATTCTTCCATTGCCGGCCCCGCTTCCATCCGCTGCGGATTCTCAGACCATGCTGCAGGCGCTGGTGATCAAGCCTGAGGTGGGCGAGTCACAACACGCCGTTTAATGGATTTCTGCACTGAACTGCCGACATCGCGCAAGTTTCACAGTGATGACCAATTCTGAGTCATTTTGTGTCAGCCTGATCGGCAGTATGACAAAGGGGCACCGCGCCGGAACCGCATCTCGTTTTTCACAAGCGGGATGATCATGCGGCACTGGAAATGCTTATCTCAGCTTATCCAGATGTCACAACTTGAAGCTGTCGCTCAACAGGTCCATGTCAAATGTCCAGGTTTAGAGGTCGTCTCATTCCGCGGTTCCTCGTGCTGTCCAAGCCTTACTTGGTTTCAGACGAAAAGTGGCGTGCGCGAGGCTTACTGACGCTGCTGCTGGTGCTGATGCTGGCCAATACGGCCGCGACTGTTTTACTCAATCAGCAGGCAGGTGAATTTTCATCGGCGCTGGCGGCGAGGGAATCGGATCGCTACTGGAGATCGATCTACTTCACGATCGGCTTGGTCGTGATTGCAGTGCCGGTGTATGGCTTTTACTACTACGTGCGAGACAAGCTGACGATCTACTGGCGACGGTGGATGACAACCCGCTACCTGGAGCAATACTTCAATAACACCGCGTACTACAAGCTGGCATTCGCGGCCGATATCGACAACCCCGATCAGCGAATCGCGGAAGACATCAACTCGTTCACGCGCCAATCGATCTATTTCCTGCTGATCTTTACCGAGATGCTGCTGCAGTTGATCGCGTTTTGCGGTGTGCTGTGGTCGATCTCCCATGGCTTGGTCTTCTTCATCCTGGTCTATGCTGCCAGTGGGACCTTAATCACGGTGTTTCTGTTTGGTCGCCCTCTGGTCGGCTTAAATTTCTTTCAGTTGCGACGTGAAGCCGACTTCCGATTCAGCCTGGTACGAATCCGTGAGAACGCCGAGTCGATCGCGTTTTACCGCGGCGAAGAACGCGAATCGAATTATGTCAGCAATCGCTTTGCGGAAGTGTTCGCCAACTTTAATCGGCTGGTGAACTGGCAACTGTTTCTGAACTTGTTCGAATACACCTACAAGTCGGCGACGCTGATTATTCCTGGCGTTCTGCTGGCCCCGCAGGTGATGTCTGGTGATCTGGAAATCGGCAGCGTCGTGCAGGCGACCGGTGCCTTCGCCGCGATCTTCACCGCCCTCAACGTCGTGGTGGACAAGTTCGATAACCTCAGCCTGTTCGCTGCCGGAGTGAACCGACTTGATCGCTTCGCCAAATCCTTGGACTCGGCGTCAACCCCACCCACAGATGATCGCGAACGAATCCAAACGATGGAAGAGCCGCGCGTGGCGCTCGATCAACTCAGCCTGCACACACCCGACTACAAGCGAAAGTTAGTGACCGACCTGTCGATGGAGTTGGAAAAGGGGAACGGACTGCTCATCGTCGGGGCGAGTGGTGGTGGCAAGAGTTCACTGCTGCGTGCCATCGCTGGACTGTGGAATGCCGGGACCGGGTCTGTGATCCGACCTCCGCTGGAGGAGATGCTGTTTCTACCACAGCGGCCATACATGATCATCGGCAGTCTGCGCGAGCAGCTTCTCTATCCCGACAACAAGAAAAAGATCACCGACGAAGAATTTCAACAGGTTCTGGAGAAAGTGAACCTGCCGCATCTGATTGAACGATGCGGCGGACTGGATGTCGAAGCGGATTGGGGCAAGACACTCTCGCTTGGTGAACAGCAGCGACTGGCATTCGCGCGAGTCCTGCTGACCGAGAAGCAGTACGTGATTCTTGATGAAGCCACCAGTGCGCTCGATGAAAAGAACGAAGCCGAACTGTATGCCGCCTTGCAGGAGACGGGGACGACGGTGATCAGCGTCAGTCACCGACCGCACGTCGCCAAATATCATTCGCACGTGCTGGTACTGATCGATAGCGATGCTTGGCAATTGCAGACGGCTATTGAATACGCCGCTGAAAGCAGCTTGGAACCCGCCTTGGAGGTTCAATACGCGACCGTTGATCCCGGAGGAATCAAGGATGTCCAGACGCAGAACCATTGAGGATATCACCAAGCGAAACGTCGCCACAATCGCAGCAATGCAGGAGGCTGCAGCCAGCAGTCGTACCTTTGGCGAGCGACTGGCGGACCTCGCCGTTAAATGGGTTGGCAGTTGGACATTCCTGATCATTCAGTCGGTCTTGCTTGTCATCTGGATGACGCTCAACATTCTTGGCTGGATCAATCACTGGGATCCTTATCCTTTCGTATTGCTGAACCTTGTGCTGTCGTTTCAAGCCGCGTTCGCGACTCCGATCATCCTGATGAGTGAGAATCGGCAGTCGCGTCTGGATGAACGGCGCAATCATTTGGATCTGCAGATCAACTTGCTGGCAGAGCAGGAAAACACCGAGCAGCTTCGTCTGTTGCAGTTGCTGTGCGAGCATGCCGGAATCCGCGTCAACACTTCCGAAATGCATGCGTTGGAGGGGACTGCCAATCCAGACTCGATCATTCGCCAGATCATCGAAAGCGTGGAATGCACAACTCCGGGGAAGGGCTCATCTGTATGAGGTCGATGGCCTATCCAACGTAGCGGTATGTAAACCAATCGGGTCGTTCGCCAGATGACACGAAAGACCGCACCCCTGCAAAAGCTCGTGCTTTCTTCATGCACTCTTCGATTGGATGAGGCGTCAATTCGCCGTGGGCGATTTGATTGCGGATGCTGTCGTCAATCGCGACGGGGTTGTCTTGATCGAGGGCGCGATACTCGCTTCCGTACTCGTCGTGAAAGATGACGCTTGCGAAGTCCTGAGACCACTCTATCGCGAAAAATGAGACGACGAATCGCTTCGCCCCAAAAAGCCGCTCCCACCACGCACGCGGACCGGCATCGGCGCAGAGCGACAAGATCCCCTTTGGGAGAGATTCGGTTCGGTCTAGAAAATCGACCAATTGCGGCACGGTCCGAATCGTGATTTGCGAATCGTTCAGTTCCGCTAGCCACTCCGGAAAGGTTCTGATGTCCAAGCGTTCCCCCCCCGCTGTCGAGTTTTCTTACATCCGTTCAGCGATTGCACTCTTAGCGGTGCGTAGAGATTGCGGCCCATGCCTCAACTTTGTTCGCAAGCGACATCGTATGGGCCGGCTTGTGGACGGCATCCTCAGATATTTTAAGTCACGCGAGCTCAATGTCGACAGCACGTGACGCTGGAAGGTTTGGGCTGCGGTCGCACCGTTGAAACAGACCAGCTTGACGTGCGGATGGTCTTGGAAGAATAACGCAAAGTCATTGGGCTCAATGGAACGTTTCAGAATGTCTCCATCGAGACTACCGGGCCTTTCGCAGCAACGAATGACATCCCAAAGCGCGATCCCCGCCTCTTTCATCCGCTGTGTTCGGT
>DASYEA010000680.1:0-3105 GCA_036499265.1 Schlesneria sp.
AGCGATGTTTTCAACGCTCTTCTTTGTGCGTTTTTTCTTGCCCGCGGAATCGGCGGCACAGGGAGACACGCTGTGGATTGTGAGCTTGTGGATTATCTGTGGACTGGCCTGCGCGGCCGCTACGTGGTACGGGGCACTACCGCGAATCAAGCTGGATTGGCTCGATGGTTCTGTCGCTCTGTGGATCGGCTGTCAGATCGTCTCGGGAATTGCTGTCGTCCTGACGACTGGCGAAAAACGCAGTGCCATGAACATGACCTGGGAATGGGTCGGACTCGGGATCACATGGGTGATTGTCCGGCACGGTCTTCCGCGAACGGGCACGAGACGAGCGATTCAAGTCGGAATGATTGCGACCGGTACCGTTTTGGCCGGATACGGTCTCTATCAGCATTACGTCTCTCACCCCCAGTTGGTCGCCGAATACGGGCCGCTGTTCGACCGCTTGCGCACGGCGACTGGTTCCGAAGCAGCATCGATCAAGCAACGATTGAGTCAGGACGGTGTTCCCACAGAGGGCCCCGCCCTGATTTTGTTTGAAAAGCGGCTGCGCGACAGTCGCGAACCCCTCGGCCTGTTCGCGCTGGCCAATACCTTTGGCGGATGCCTGGCCGTCTGCTTGTTGCTGGCGATTGGCGAGGTTCTTCTGTGGAGGCAACGAGGAGCGTCATGGAGTTCGTTGGTGCCCCTGTTTGTCGCTATTGCTCTGATGGCTTCATGCTTACTACTGACGAAGAGTCGCACGGCTTTTTTGGGGACCGCCGTGGGACTGTTTCTGCTGGTGCTCTCTCAAGTCCGGTTGTCCATTGGCGTGCGACGACTGCTGTGGCCGGTCGCATTGTCGTGCGGAGCTGTTGCCGTCGCCGCGGTCGCTTTGCTCGCTCGTGGCGGGTTGGACAAGCAGGTCTTGTCAGAGGCTCCCAAATCGCTCTCCTACCGATTTCAATACTGGCAGGCAACAACTCGACTCATCAGCGATTATGCCTGGCTGGGAGTCGGCCCCGGCAATTTTCGGCAACACTATCTCAAGTACAAACTCCCTGTCGCCAGCGAAGAAATTGCGGATCCTCACAATCTGTTTTTCGATGTGATGGCGACTGGCGGGGTTGCCTCGGGAGTCGGTTTACTGCTTTTTCTGAGCGGCGCGATGCTGCTTAGTTGCCGTGCAATAGGAGCGACTTTATCGAGCTCTGGAACGCGATCTCGTTCACAAGAAGATGGCGGATTAGCGATCGAGCCGATTTCGTACTGGATGGCGCTCTGCGGAGCAATCCTGGCGTTTGCCGGACCCCTGCTCTGTTGGGGTGAATGGGAAGATCGTGTTCTGATCTTGGGGGGCATCTGGATCGCCGTCGCCTGGTGGCTAAGTCGCCAACGGATGGGTGTCAGTCGGTCTCAGGATCGCAGCATCAGTCCAGAAACAGTGACGTTAGTGGCGGCGGTCGCGCTGGCCGTCCACTTGCTGGGTGCCGGTGGAATTGCGATGCCCGCCGTCTCTCAAATGTTACTTGTATTGGTGGCGTTCAGTATCGCTCCATCGGCCGAGGTTCCCTCGAGACCGAAGCATCGATGGAAGCCGATCTTGGTCGCGATCGGGCTTGTGGCCTTGTTGCCGGGTCTGGCGATGACCGCATTGTTGCCTGTGACCGCCCGCCGTGAATTGTTAAGAGAAGGAAATTTAGCCGTTTCGTCGCAGAGGCAACGCGAACAGGCAGGGAGTCTATTTCGACAAGCGGCGATTGCAGATTCTTGGTCGCCAGAGCCTTGGCAGAGTCTGTTTGAGTGGGATTTCGCAACCCGAAATCAGTCCAACGAATCCTTCCAAGCTGCCGTAAATGATTTGCTCCAGGTTATCCAGCGTGACCCAGTCAACTTCTGGGCACCCCGGACATTGGGGACGTTATGGTTACAGAAATGGCAGATGACTCATTCCGCAGAAGATGCCAGGCAAATGGTTCGATGGTCGACCGTTGCTCATGACTTATACCCAACCAATGCATCAGTTTATGCCGAGATGGCTTTTGCATTGGATAACGCGGGTGACAGTTCAAAAGCGACGACAGCAGCCAAGGGTGCCATGACTCAGGACGATATTTATCACGAATACGGCCACGTCGATCGCTACTTGGATGAGCCCATTCGGCAGCGATTGAATGCTTTGGCGCAGCGTGAGAACGACTAGTTAGCCCACCAATCGATCTGAAATCTTGCCGCTCGTCAGGGTTCACATGAATGTCGCGGGAATTGTTCGTAAAATCAGCGGTTGAGAAACGGTGACACTTAAGATCAGCCGTTCATTGTCGAAACGCGACTGACGAGGATTTGTTCGATGAAGCCTGCTCATTTGCTGATAACAGTCGTCCTGGCGATCTCCGCACTCAGTGTGACTGCCTGGTTGGGAAAGGCCATCGTGCCAGAGGTGAAGTCCGCGGCTCCGGCCCCGTCTCCTGTGAGTGCGGCAGAACTGGACGAGCGATCGACTCCGTTTGCGATTGCTGCGTCGGGGCCGTACGGCAAAGCAGTGGCCGCTGAAACATCGTTTGATTTTGGAACCGTTGAGAAAGGCGATACGGGATCGCATACATTTCTCATCAAGAATGAAGGCCCCGGAGCCCTGCGAGTCAAACCCGGGAGGACATCATGTCCACAATGCACCATCGGAGCGGTTTCTCCTGCGAATGAGGACATTCCTCCTGGCGGGACGGCAGAAGTCCTCGTGAAGTGGGACATCAAGGCAGGGGCATCGAAGTTTCGGCAAACCGCTGATATTCACACGAACGATCCGAACAGTCAGAAGCTGGTCTTCGCGATTACGGGAATCGTCGACACCCCGCTGCATTTGGCTCCGAGTGAAACTTGGCAAATGGGCGACCTGGTAGAAAACGAGCCCACGCTGGTCGAAGGTCTCCTCTTCTCGTTGATTCTCGACGACCTCGACATCACACGAGCCGAGTGTGAGAACCCGCTCGTGACTGTCACATGGGAGAAGGCGACTGCATCGGAGTTGACTGAGAAAAATGGCAAATCCGGGGCGAAGGTTAAGGTTGCTGTCGCACCCGGTTCAGCGATTGGCCCACTCCGAGAAACCATCAAGCTGCATACGAA
>DASYEA010000681.1:0-3622 GCA_036499265.1 Schlesneria sp.
GATGGGTTCGATCCTGGTCGGGGACGCGGCCACGATCTATCGGGCTCGACGGGCTCGCAAGGCGTTTGGTGGGGCGTTGCGTCAGGCTGGAATGATGGCGGCCGCGGCTATTTATGCCTTGGAACATCACGTCGATCGACTGCAGGAAGATCATGTGAATGCGAAGGCCTTCGCCAATGCGATTGCAGGGATTGATGGAATTCGACTCAACGTGGATGTGGTCGAATCGAACCTGGTGTTCTTCGAGATCGCACCGGAGTGTGGGACGTCGGCTCAGCTTTCGGCGCAGCTTCTTGAGCAGGGGGTGCGGGTCAATCCGAGCGGTCCGCAGCGATTACGGGCCTGTACGCATCTGGATGTAACTCGGGAGGAAGTGCTGCGAGCGGCCGATGCCGTTCGGACGTGCATGGAGCGGGGAGTTGAACGTGCCGCGGCGAATCATCTAGTGGGCACGGCCTACGCTTCGAAGTGACGTCGCGAAGGAAATGCAAGCACGAAGAGCAAAAGCGATGTGATGCAGCGAATTGGAACGCCGCGTTGGTTGACCGCTGAGAGCGAGACGGCAGCAGTAACAATGCCGCACCTGACATCTGTCCTTGCGCTTTGTTTTCTCTCCGCCTACCTGATTGTCTGGAAGCCGCAGAAGCGTGCGCCACCAGGCCGTGATCTTGATCGAAGACACGGCCTTGTCGAGGACTCCAAAACCGTGGCACCCAACTCGTTGTTTCACAGGCAAGAATGACGATGCGCACCTTCTTCTATGGCTGGCGACGCAAGATGGGGGTCTTCACGCTGATGATGGCGTGCGTTCTCACAGGCGGTTGGGTCCGAAGCTTGAACTCCACGGATACTGTCACCATTCGCAGTGGCGCGTTCACTTACGAATGTCTGGCTTCCATTGATGGACGTCTGGGTTGGTTGAGATCGACAGAAGAGCGGGAGGATTCGAACGACCCTGAACTCGGACTGACATTCCCCAAATGGAAAAGCACCAGTTTCCGTTCCGGCCCTGACGCTTCGGGTCAGCGGTTCGCGGTGACACTTCCGGACTCACCCGGCTTCCTTGTCGGAGGGTCATTTTTTGAAGCTCCCAGTATCCGATGGCAGTGGCGCTGGTGTGGATTTGGTGCTGGAACTGTGCGGCTGGGATGGGTGGTGTCGAGTGGCTGGCAAATTGATTTCCTGGTGATTCCTTATTGGTCGGTCGCTCTGCCGCTGACAGTGCTGGCCACGTATTTGATTCTCTGGAAGTCACAGAAGCGGGTGGGCAGCGATCGGTGAGATCTTCCACGGCTGGCGACGAGACGCCTGCAACAATATTGCAAAAAACGTCGGTTGTTAGCCCTCTTGGCAAAAAGGGGGAAGTTGACTCGGTATTCGATTCGGACTTGATCTCGGCCGACGATGATGCGGTTGACCAGGTTTCGGAGGATTTCCCGGCGGGTGTTCCAATCGGCTTCTGCGAGTCGGTTCTGGATTGTTTCTATGAAGGTGTCCAGGCAAGCCAGCGCTTCGCGGAGACCGGCCTGTTCTCGCGTCTGTGACTGTGTGGCCTCGATTTGAATTTGCAGGTCAGACAACCGCTTCCTGGCGCGGGCCACGCGTGGTTCAAATTCCTCTCGGTTGAGGACTCCGTCGGTATAAGCATCGATCAGGCGATTGACTGTTCCCTGCGCGTTGCTGATCTGCTTTTTCAGTGACAGTTCACGGCTGGACGTTTCCGGAGATGAGAGCCGCCGTTCATATTCCTGACGCAGCAGTTTCGGATGCCGCAGCAGGTCGCACGCATCGTTCCAGACCGCTTCCTCCAGTAAGTCTCGGCGAACTTGCTTGTTCTCGCAAACGCGTTTGCCGCCGAAGCGATGGGCGTCTGTTCCCACGCAACGGTAGTAAGCGTAAGACGTCTGCCCCCTGGCGCTGTTGCGTGTCGTTTGGTTGCCCGTGTACGCGTAGCCGCAGCACTCGCATTCCAGCAACCCCTGCAGGAGGTAGCAAGCACCGCTCTTGCGTTCCCGGGATCGTGATCGGTTCTCGGTCAGCTGTTCTTGGACCGTCGCGAATAACTCCTCCGAGACGATGGCCGGGACGGGAATCACGATTCGTTCGCTGGGATCGGACTCGTAGACGGACCCCGATCGCCGCGAGGTGGACGACTGGCCGCGAGGTAACTTTCCCGGGGGCCGGCGGGGGCCGGTACAGGTCTTCCCGTACGTCGCGGAGCCATGATAAGCCGGGTTTTTCAGCATTTTCCACACGCTGGTGCGGTTCCACGTCGCACCACCTTTGGGGGTGGGAATTGCTTTGTCTCGCAGTCGACGGGTCGCCTCACAGACGGAGATCCGATCACGACCGACCCACTCGAACAGTTGTCGGATGACGGCGGCATGAGGCTCATGGATTTCATAGGCTGCCTCGCTGCCGCGCTCTTGCCTGCCGACGTACCGATAACCATAAGGAGCCTTACCCAGGATGCTGACACTCCCCCGGCTGGCGGCATGCCGCTTGCCTCGCCGACACCGCTCCATGATCTTCGCCCGTTCGTATTCCGCGAACATCCCCTGCATCTGCAATAGCAGATCCTCCTCCGGGCTGACACCGATCGGCCGGTTGAGGAACTCGATCTTGATCCCCTGCTTCATTAACTCTTCGACCACCACCACCTGGTGGGCATAATTGCGGGCCAGGCGATCGGGCGAATGCACATACAGCTTCTGAAAGCCACCGATGTAGGCCAGGTCGCGCAGCCGCTCCAGGGCGGGGCGTCTCAGCGAGGCACCGCTGACTCCATCATCAAGGAAGCACAACTCGTCCTGAAGCATGTGTCCGTCGCGGCCGACTCGTTCGCGAAGCGCCGACACCTGACTGTCAATCGTCTGTTCTTGAGCCTGACGGTCCGAGGAAACACGCGCATAGATCGCCGCGCGGATCTTCACTGAGGGCACTGCCGAATGTGATGATGATTTCATGCTGCGCGTCTCCCGGTCTCGATGACTTCGGCACACTGTTCATCGTCTGGCAACTGCCTGACAGAGGCTCCCACACAGGGGAAGTCGGCCGCGCTCTCGCAGGATCGGCCGCCACAGACCAACGCGAACACGTGAGCCAAGACCTGGCGTTCGATCCGCGTCGGCACAAATTGCCGCACGACGGTCCCCGTTCCCGCCTCTCTGACTTTCTTCGCAATGACATCCATGTCAGTACTCCTGAGACTGAATTGACTTCTCAGTCGCAACTTGCAGCCTTACAATCCGTTGCGACCACACGCCTGCCCGTGATCCCACGCGGCCGAAGGCGAGTTCTGAAGATCAATCTATCCAAGAAGCTACCGCTGTATGCAATATCGTTGCTGGCGTCGAAAGGCGGGGGTACTCACGCTCGTCATGGGATTAGCGTTGACGGTGATATGGATTCGCAGTCCCTACATCCATGATGAGGTCATTCCACCGAGATGGACGAAACTCGATGTTTGTTTGATCTCGGAAGAGCAATCGATCGCCTGTCAAACGCTCGGGCGAGCTCATTATTATCCGTTAGGAGCCCCTTTGTGGCATGCGGAATATCTTCCCTACCGTCAATCAATCGATCCTGGAATTGTCTGGCAGTGGGAGTTTGGTGGGTTTCG
>DASYEA010000682.1:0-1548 GCA_036499265.1 Schlesneria sp.
TGCGTTGCCACAATCCCCACAAGGTCAGCGAACCGACGATGGTGATGGCGACGACGATGGCTCGAAACGGCGTCACCAGTCGCGTTTCGGACTTCAGCAGGATCCCCTTGGGCTCCGGTGGTGGTGTCGACTTCTTGGCGCCACCGGCGTGGCGACGATCCGACTTAGGATGAGTCGCAACCGCGGCTGATTCGTCGTCTTCAGTAGGGCTCTCTGCAGCCGGTGGTTTTGGCTTTTTCGGCCGAACGGTCACTGGGTAGACGCTCACCGGAAGAATAAAGACTTGCCTGCCGCAGATCGGACACGAAGGCCGCTGTGCGGCCGCGACGCGATCGCCGGCGACCGTGCCGCCACAATCGCAGCGCACGTTGTAGGGTTCGGGAGGCGGGGGTGGCGGCTTCCGAAACCCCTCGGTCGCTCGACTTAGCCAATTCGCCATAATTCGCGCCGACCATTGAGGGAGAGAAATGCCACGCCGGTTCTAATCCCGGCGACCGAATTATGCGACTCCGTCCGATAGCGGTCAATCAGCGGTTATTGAACAACAGATATCCAACATCTTCACTTCCAACGGCTGTTGTCAAAAACGGATCACCATTTCTACCGTCTGGGGAAAATGATAGGCCCATTGAGTCCGTCGTTCTGCATCCTTTCGAATTCACGCTGCCTGGCCAGAATTTCCGCAGCATTTTCTGGAGTGATCTCTGGCTTCGCGCCGCCGACCGACCGACGGAAAGTGACGTCGTCAAATCGAATCTCCGTCCAGTTTGGGATCGCGTTTAAGTGGATCAACGCTTTCGGAGTTGTGTCACAGCGATCGACGTGTATTTCGGTCAATGACGTACTTTGGCTGAGCGACATTAGACCCTCGTCGGTCAGATACTCCAGGCTGTCCAACCACAATTGTTTCAGCCCCGGCAACTGCGAGACAAATGCGACATCGGTGATTTTGCCGCCATAGATAGCAATTCGTCGTAATCGCGGCAGTTTGGCAATCGCAGCTTGTGACTGATCATCGATCGCTGTCCATTGCAATTCCAACTCGATCAGCGATTGAGGCAGTTGTTTTCCGTCTGCAAAGTGGAGACGAACCCCTGGACCTTCGACATCCAGGCTCTGCAACTGCGATGCATGGCTGAACTGGATGAGGTTCTCATCGGTGACTCCGTCCCCCGAAAGGCTGAGGTTCCGAACCGCAGGAGATTGCGACAACGCAAGTAAATCCGCCTGGCTCGCACTCCACAGTGTGACGTTCAACGTTTCCAAGTCCGGCAGGTACTTCAGCCACGACCAATCATTCTCACGCGATTGCCGATCGAATTGTCCAAAGCTAACGAAATTGAGGCTCTTCATTCTTGAGAGGCAGGCGGCGTCCTCATGGCTGATCACCGGCAATCGAAACTGAAACGCTTGTGGGTCATGCCGATCAGCAATCACCTTGAGGGCTCCCTCGGGGAGGTCACGGTTGTGAATGGCTATGCTCTGCAGACCGGAACTCGCCTGAAAGACTTCGATGATCTTCACATCGGTGGTCTCGCGCTCTTGAAC
>DASYEA010000683.1:0-11833 GCA_036499265.1 Schlesneria sp.
AGAGAGTTTCGTCATCGAGCGCGGTCAACGTCGCGTTTTGTTGTTCCCAGCGATGAGCCAGTTGATAGACGAGTTGGTTCAATTGCCATTCCGGCATCACCTTGTAGGACTCGATTCGGCTGCGCTCGTACCGATCGCGACGGTCTGTCACCAGATACCAGTCGGCTAACTGTTTGAAGTCGCTCGCGGACAGCAAATTGTCCTTCTGGCAGGCTTCAAACAACTGGATCGCCTCGTCGAGTTTGCCGCGTTCTGCAAGCAATCGAGCCAACGACTGCCGCCAGGGGCCCGTCGAGATATCGTCGCGAATCCAGGCGCGTAGTTCTTTCTCAAGTTCGTCAGCCCGATCGAGAGCGATCAAGACGCGGAACTTGGCATTGCGCCACGTGCGACTGACTTCGTTGACGACGACCGCAGCAGCAGCAGCAGCAGCAGCAGCAGGCTTCGCATCTTCTTCGGCGGGTTTCACCGCAGCCGCTCGACCCTGTTCGATGCCAATATCGATGAACTTCATGATTCGAGCGATGTCATCCGGCTTGGTCGATTTGAGAAGTGCGAGTTTGATCACCGTCGTGAGCGCTCGCTGCTTCAGGCTTGATTCCAACAACCGAGCGTTCTCTTTGGGGTCAACGGCAGGTGGCGACTGCTCGATAATTGCAACGACCGCATCGTCAACGTCGTTGTCGTGGTTCACCGGCTTCGGAGGGGCATCGCCCAGGAATTTCCAGCATGTCTCCGCCACGGCAAGCAGATTTTGACCAAGCTTGACCTCGATCCACGTTCGCTCAATCGTCAGCCAATTGGCAAGCGGTCCATCGGTCTGCCCCGCTTGCTGCTGAAGCCGAGCAGCCAATTCTACTCTGCTGGTCCGCTGGATGTCCTGCTTCTTTGCGGCGAGTTCCTTGCGGGTCAGTTTGTCGAGTCCACCTTCATCCGTCAGCTTTCGTTCGCCGACCCGTTGCCGATTGGCAAGCATCGAATCGACAAGACGGTAAAGCGCGGGGATTTCAACAATCAGTCGATCGTTTGCATCCGGTGCGTCAGACAGATCTTTCAGTCGATCGAACGCCTCTCGTTCGATCGCATCCGTCCACTCAGCCACCAGCAACGCTTCAAAGAGACTTGAAATATAGGACTGCTTGAGGTCCGCGGGTGCCGAAGCGATTCGCTCTTGTAAGAATGGCAGCAACAGGTCGTCGCGGAAGCGGTTGCTATAGATCGAATTCAACGCCTCGGACAATTGTTGCTTCTCGAATTTCGTTTGCGACTTTTCCCAACGCGATCGTAACGACGCCGCGATCTCCTTCCAGAGGGCCGTCGGGATTTCCGAAGCATCCAATTGCTTCCGGCCCAGGATCGGAACGGGGGCCTCCATTCGCCCAGACATCGTCCAACCCACCAGATTGTTGATCAAATTCGGCGGCAGCGTGGCAACATCTGCCTGCAGCACGGCGAAAAAATCGCCTCTCAGTTGATCCGCAATGTCGGACTGCTGGAATTGATAATGCGTAAAGATCCGCGAAGCGATATCCAATTGCGTTGCATGCTTCACGTAGTAGCGAACTAGCTTGCCGAGTGGCTGATTCCAACGCTCTTCCATCCGCTGATAGGAGAGATTGTAGGCGCTGCCCAATGCAAAGTTCACAGCCACATCGAGCCGGATCTGTTGATCAGCAGTCAGCTTTCCTTCGACTTCCGATTCGTTCATCCACTGTTGCGCCGTGGCGTAGGCGTCGTCGACCCTATCATTAAAGACCAATGCCGACAGATGCTGGGCATACGCCGAGTTATACGGATGCGTTGTCGGTTTAAGCGCGATCCATTCCGTGGTGAACTTCAGCAGATCGTTCCATCGCGTCTGAGTTCGGTACAGATCAGCGACGACGGATCGCAGGACTTCGTCGTCTTCCTGACGACGCTTGATGGGCCTGGCGAGCTCCTTCTGCAGCCACGCATGGGCGGCATCGAACTGACCTGCTTGTGACAATCGTTGAGCGTAGTCGGTTTGCCAATGCGGATTCCAAGGGCCCTGCTCGGCAATCGACTTTTTCAGTGCCAGCACTTGCTCATAGTTGCCAAGTCCCTCCTGACAAGTCGCCATCCAACCTGTCCATTGCAGCATCGCGTCCAGTTCAGCCGGCTGACGCTCATAAACGGGTTTCAGAAGTTGCACGAATTCAAGAAGTTCAGCGGTTGAACAGACGCTTTGAGCCTTGCCAAGGATGAATCCCGTGAAAAACAGTACTTCCGGCTGAGGCCCTGCGACCAGTTCTTTTGCTTCAGCCAGCAATCGATCGCGGGCTTCTTCATTCCTGCGAATCGTCAGCAGCAACATCGTACGGATCCAACGCAACCCCGGTTTGTTGACGGCCTGTTTTTCCATCAAGTCGACGTATTTCCACAATTGTTCCCACTGCTGCGATTGGGCAGCATGCAGAATCATGGCCAGTTCATCGTCGAAGGCCGCCGTTCCATCGGCAACCTTTTGTCGCGCCACGCTCAATTTGACGAAGGGGAGATGAATGAATTGCACCGCAGCACGGGCAGCAAGTTCCTGATCGAGTCGTTCGGTGAAACGAGGCCGTGGAAGTCCATGAACGTCGAATGTCGTTTCCGATGTCTTGCGTCCGGCATCGTCCAGATGAGACACCTTCTGTGGCCACCACGAGCCAGCCACTTCAACGAAGTCGTCGCGTGTTTCCGAACTGGTCAGCCGTTCGCCGTCAAACCAGTCGTGCTTGATCAGTCCATGCTTCGCGGTATCGATCAGCAGATGCTCTGCAAATGTCGAATCTTTCGTCGTTAGAATCAGCTTCACACGATCTTGGCCAGCAGGTTCGACTCGAGCGATTCGGTCACGGAATTGCTCATGCAACGGGAAGACCGAACCATCATACAGTCCCATTGCTTCGGGGCCGAAATCGGTGTCGACCGCTGGCCGCTGTCGGCCCAACAGGAATGCACTGGAATAGGTACCGCGTTCTCTCCCTGTGCAATAGTGGACGACCGTCTGCTGATCAGGATTGAGGGGCATTGTGAGCCATCCGCTCGGCGAATAGAGGACGAGGTCGCGATGGCGGCTGGAGAGGCGGTTCCAGATGGGATCCAACTGATCGATCACACGCTTGAATTCGATTCCTCCTTCAAATTTGCGCAGTGCTTCTGTTCGCGACAAACTCTTCGAAAGCTCAATCGCCTCCGCCGACCATGCCTCCGCAGGTCGTACGGCAGGCCGGTTCAGAGGGCGGGCTTCCAATGTCGGGAAGAGAGAATTGAGCCAATTGGTGTAGTCTGGACCTTGGTAGCCCAACGTAGCATACCGGCCAAAGCGAGAGCCTTGACTACGGTCCCCGTAGGGATCAAAAGCCCATTTCCCAAGCTCCGCCCTCTTCCTGGCATCGACGGCTTTCCGCTTGCCACCAATCGCAAAGCCGCGTCCGTTGCTCAACTGACCATTCACCGAAATGGCATCCGCGAAACCATCTTGGAAGTCCATGCGCCCATCAATTACAGTTCCATCAGACAGCGACTTCGAATCATCGTCTCGATCGGCCGATTGCGGCTCTGCAACCGCCAGGCTCAAATCTTCCGCATCCTTCATGTCCTTGACCACGCCAAAGTCATCACTTTTCGTGGCGAAGAACTCCATTGGCTGATCGCCGAGAAAATTCCCACTGCTGACGAAGTCCATCGCATCCCCGAATCCCATACCGCCGCCCATTCCACCCATGCTGCCTGAATACGACATCGGTGCACCCATCGGGCCGTTTTCGTACCAGCCTCCTGATCGGAAGTAGGGATTCTTCGCTTGCTGAAGTTGCTGCTGCAACAGTTGCGGATTGCGTCCCAGATCATTCAGTCCGAGAAGAATCTGTCGTCGCAGTCCCAGTCGCCAGTCTCCAGCACGTTTCATCTGGGCCTGCAGTAGCTCGAAATTGGCATTGCTGCGACCTTCGGCGAAGAACTTCTCGCCATCCCGCATTTCATAGCGGCGCTTAACCCCGAATCGTTCGCGATCGGCATCGGATTCCAGGACTAACAACGACGTGTAGGGAGTGATGATGTGAAACTCTTCGGACAGGCCGATGATTTCATCTTTGATCTGCGAACTTTGCCCCTGGGCGAGTAGTTGGTCGAGGTGACCCCGGGCCCACAGGCGGGGGATGAACGAGTTGCCCGCTTCGGCATCCTTCAAATTGACCTGCGTGGCGTATTTCACCTTCTCATTGCCACGCATGCCGGTGATCACGATCTCGCCGGACTGATCTTTCCCCTCGGGAAGGTAGCGGCCGACGAGGATCTGCTGAGTCCCGGCGGCAACGTTCGGAAGCTGTTCGGGATAAACAGCAGCCACTTTCAAGCCGCGGAATTCGATGTTCAGGTCTCGTAAGACCGGCTGAGCGATTTCGTTCAGCAGTTCGAGGGCGATGATCTGCGGCGTCTGCTCGTTGGTAATCGCTCGTGACGAGCCGCCGGTCGTGGAGGCGATTCCCTTCAAGACGACCGCTTCGTGCGAATTGCCAACACTGATCGAATGGAAGACTCGTCGAGCTCCGCTGGCTGGCTTCTCCGCCTTTGTGATCAGTTGTTTCAGACGTTGGACGAATGCCGCCGGGTCTGTCGAGCCCGCTGACACGATCCCGTCACCAACGTACAAAACTTGTGCGTCAGCCGGTGACTTCTGAATCACGTCGGCGAAGGCGCGATCTAGGTTGGTCCATCCCAGCGAGATTCGTTCGTCCAGGAACCCTCTGGCTTTCGCCGCGTTCTCGGCATTGACGGGGAGTGGTTCGGCAGACATCCATGCCGTGCCGACATCGGCACAGGCCATTTGGAAATGATCGTCACTGCCGAGTGACATCAGGACTGCGCTGACAAATTCAGCCTGTTGGCGGCGTTTCTCGGAGTCCATCGACGACGAAGTATCACACAGCAGAACGACATTCAGCGATTTGCCGTCGGGCAACAGTTCTCGCTGCCAGTTTCCTTCCGGCCCGGGCGGAGTGAGTTGAAGAAGGAAATAGCCGTCATTGCCGCGGCGGTGCGGGATCACGACGACATCGGATTGCTTGCCATCGACTTCGCAGACCACCTCGAAATCTCGCGTCGGCGTGTATTCCTGAGCGGTGAATTCCACTTGAGCCGAATGCCGCGTCTGCTGAGTTCTCACAGTATGAGTAGGACACGACACGCCCTTCAAGGGGATTGCCGAATTCACAGTGACGTTCAGCGACAGTTCCCGCAGTGGCTTCGTTCGCAGCAACTCACTGCGAAGTCCGTAGGAATAGCGATAGCGGTTAGCGCGGAGCGGCAGCACTTGCGTGTAGACGACCTTAATTCGCTTTTCGGAATGCGCTTCGATGGGAAAGACGCGTGCCTTAAAGATGTTGCCTCCCATCCATTCCAGCAGTCCGGGATCACGCTTTTCTCGCAGGATCGTTTCGAAGATTTCTCTCGCCCGCTGCTTCTCGACGACATCGGCTTCGACCAGATCGTTGCCGATCCACATTCCGAACCCGCTGATGGAGGCATCTTGGGGAAGCGGGAAGTGGAAGACACCTTCCAACCGAGTGGGCGTGTGATTGACGAACGACTCTTCGATCGTCGTCCGCGCAATCTGATCTCGGATCTCGACCGAAACCTTGTGATAACCGACTGTCAGCGGTTCGTTACGACCATCGGGCAGGTTGACGATCAGCGATCCCAGCGACTCGTTACTCGTCGTTCCTTCGAATCCCGCAAGCCAGACGGGCGTTTGGCCCATATCAACGAGCTTCTCTTCGCGATCAACGCGAACCAGTTGCTTGGTCCCTGCCTTGAATCCACGATCACCAGTACGAGGTGCCAGCAATGTGAACTCGGCCCTGCTATCAGGCTGACCGTCAGCGACTGGCTTCCCACCAACTTTCACTTGGACCTGTCCGTTGTGCAGCCTGGCCTGCGTCGTACTGATGCACTCAATCAGCGAGCCTGGTCCCAGAGTGAGTTCGACTTCCGAGGCGAGCGTGATTTTGACAGCGTTCGCGCCACGCAGTTCGGTTCGCAGCCAGTCGCCCGGTCGCAACAGTGTTTCGCGACAAACCGGCGTCCAGCGTTTGGCAAGCATCGGACGCAAGACCACGATCCCCTGAGCTTCGCTCACTTTGCCGATTCGACCATCTTCGGTCAGTGATTTCGAAACAGCGAACTGTTCGTCAGCGACCGGTTGATTGACCGCCACCAGACGTAGTTCGGCAACGGGTTGTTTCACCCCCTTTTCGCCCACGACATCGCGAGCCGTGATGCCGACAAGTTGATTGTTGGTCACGTCGGCGAATGCTTCCACATGCACGCGTCCCTGCTCTCCTGGCAGATCGACTCGGTAGGCATAGCAGTCACGTCCACCGTAGGTCGTCCGCTGGTACGGACGAGCGACCAGCAGTGGCGTGGCGTCTTTCACACCGACTTCCAATAGCCTCAGCAGATCAATCTGTTTGTCGGGGCTCAGGAACCACGGCGAATCCCCTTCGCTGACTGTGTTCTCGGCTTCGTCGATCTTCCACCAGCGCGAGCCGGCAGCGATTTGATAGCGTTGGGGTGAATCCTGTTTACGAACAAGGCCAGGCACTCGCACAAGGATTTCTGAGGTCTGCCCCCCCCTCTGCAATTGCAGGTGCAACGTCGATGCACTGCGAAGTTCCTCCATCACTTTGGAGAATGGAATCGATCCTCCCGCAACTTGAGGGGCAAACGGATTCAGCCAGACGGCCAGCAACGCGACAGCAGCGGACAGCGCGAGCGAACCACGAATCGCGAGGGCTAACATAGAAGATCTCCGATCTTTGGGGATCGTTGGTGTGGAATCGACTGGACTGACTGCAGCCAGAGGTGCTGAACCTTCAACTGCGGCCGCTCGGGCAAACTCATCGGCGGCCCGTTGACGCAGCGCGTTCAGCGCGGCGAGATCAGGAGTCGGCGCATCGAGATCGACAGAGCGCAGCAGCCCCTGCAGATCTGTTTCGTTTCGGTGATGTTCAGGCTCGTGAGTCATAGCCACATTTCGGGACAGGTCTATCGAACTTCGCAGTCGTTGCGGCGGATCGTCGGTTCGCGAACTAACACTTCCATCCGGGCTCGAAATTCACGACGGGCCCGGGCTAACTTTGATTTAATCGCATCCACGGTGCCCCCTGATTCCCGAGACAACTCGTCGAGCGTTCGCTCGTCGAGGTATTTCGCCGTCAGCAGCGCCGAATAATCCGCAGGCAAATCGGCCAGCACGCCACGGACCGCATCGGCCAATTCCAACCGAGCCCAAGGTTCGTCGGCCGATGCTGAAGTTTCCAGCCAGCGGCGTAGTTCATCGGCTCTCGCTTCCACCAGTTCCTTCAGCCGTTGCACCTTGTTGATCTGTCGCCAGTACAGAGCGGACTGGTGATGTGCAATGCCTGACAGCCACGCCCATAAGGTTCCTCGCTGCGGATCGAATTGCCGGGCTGACCGAGCTGCCGCCAGAAAGGTTTCTTGTACGATATCTGCCACAGCTGCGGTTTCCGGGCCGACCAGTCGAGCGACGTACCGCCAGATATCTGCACTGTATCCGTCATACAGGGCAGACCAGGCGTCTCGATCGCCGAGCCGCAATCCGCAGATCACGGCCTGTTGGTCAGGCTCATCAAGCACGAGGTGTCTCGTTGGTCAGGGCTGTCGTTCCGAAACAATTGGCGCTTCGACGACGTGAAGTGTCGCGGAGTTCTGAGATTTTCGAGCAGAAGTGAGGAAATTGCGACATTGAAGTCCGCCAGCGTCGCCGCAACTCCTTTGGGAGTCTGGTCAACTGGGGTGTAGCAGATCGAGCAGTCGATCGAGAAAAATTCGCTGGTCGGAGTGAATCAGGTCACGGGCCTGGTTGATCGGCAGAAATTCCGCGCGATCCACCTCCCACGAAGCGCACTGCGGATTCGCTTCGGCAGATGCCTGCCCCGCGAATGCGTGGACCCGCTTACGCGACCTCTGATAGACAATGTCTCCCAGCGGGACTAGTTGATCAGCGGTGACTCCGGTCTCTTCCAGCGTTTCCCGACGAGCAGCCGCCTCCAAGGGTTCCTCGGGGTTTGGTTCCCCTTTGGGAATCGACCACGGCGACTTGCGGTTGTAGTTTCCCGACGGATGCACCAGCAGTACTTCGCAGTCGCCGTTGCGATGTCGATACAACAGCGTTCCAGCAGATTCTCGCATTCTTTCGCGTCCAACGGCGGCAAGTGGTTAGTCCAGGCAATCCACGTCGATTATACTGCCGCGACTTTGGCTCGGAGCGAAAGCGGAATCTTTTCAACCGGATGGAACGACAGCAATGCAGCAGGCAGATGTGGCCATTATTGGGGGCGGGATCGTCGGCTTGGCGACGGCGTATCGCCTGCAGGAACGATTTCCCGGCAAATCGGTGGTCGTGCTGGAGAAAGAACGCGAAGTCGCGCAGCATCAGACCGGCCATAATTCGGGTGTGCTGCACTCTGGCATCTACTACAAACCGGGATCTCTGCGAGCGACAAACTGCCGTGAAGGCAAGCGGGCGATGCAGGAGTTCTGCGACAAAGAGAATATTCCGTATCAACTGTGTGGCAAAGTGATCGTCGCGATCAACAACGACGAGATTCCGCGGTTGGACAAAATCTATGAACGGGGTCTGGCGAATGGCGTCAGTTGCCAGATGATTGACGGCGATCGCCTGCGTGAAATCGAACCACATGCGGCAGGCATCCGGGCCATTCATGTCCCTGAAGCAGGGATTATCGACTATCGCCAGGTCTGCGAACGATTGGCGGTCCGAATCACAGAAGCCGGTGGAGAGATCAAGACCAGCGCCAAAGTGACGGGCATGTATCGTCGAGAAGGGCGCATGCTGATCCAGGGTTCGGCGGGCGAATTAGAAGCCAAACTGATCGTCAACTGCGCCGGACTGTTCTCGGATCGAGTCGCGTGGCTATCAGGTCAGCGACCCGATGCGCAGATCGTCCCCTTTCGCGGCGAGTATTTCGAACTCAAACCTTCAATGCACCATTTGTGTCGAGGGCTGATCTATCCGGTTCCCGATCCGGATTTCCCATTCCTGGGCGTCCATTTCACGCGCATGATTCACGGCGGAGTCGAATGCGGCCCCAATGCCGTCTTCGCCTTCAAGCGTGAAGGCTACTACAAGACCAGCTTCAACCTGATGGATACGCTGGAATCGCTGACTTATCCCGGCTTTATTCGCATGGCAATGCGTCATTGGCGAATGGGTTTTCACGAGCTCTGGCGGTCCTTCAACAAAGGCGCCTTTGTCGCCGCGCTGCAGCGACTGGTCCCGGAAGTTCGCGGCGAGCATCTCGTGTCGGCTCCAGCCGGCGTGCGGGCCCAGGCGTTGTCTCGCGACGGGAATCTGGTCGACGACTTCCTGATCGTCGAAAATGACCTGGTCATCAACGTTTGCAACGCCCCCAGCCCAGCCGCAACGGCATCGCTGAACGTAGGCAAGCTGGTCGTCGATAAGATCGCCATGCACATGAACTAGCCCGTGTGACTTACGGGCAACTGCATCGTCATCAACTACTCGACCAGAATCACAGCTTGCTTCCACAACGCCTCTGTGGGTTGCTGCTGTGGCGGCAGTGTCTGGATTAGCTGCACCGGAACCTGCTTGCCGGCAAATGGAGTCAAGTCGACGATTGCTTCGCGCCAGCCATTGCTGCTGCCGGATTCCTCGACAACTTGTTCAAACACTTGCTTGTCTCCGACACGGACCGTCAACGCCCAACGTCGGTCAGACGCATTGCCAAACCGTAGTTTGAGCGAGGTCTTCCGATCTTTGGGGATATCGATCAGTTGGAGCAAGCGCACGTCTTTGTGCTGATCCAGCTTGGCCGTGATCACGTATTGTTCTCCACGGACATCGCCGGGTGTGAGTTGCAGTCGGCTTCCATAGTTCACTTCAGGACGCCAACCCGGCAGCACCAATGCCAGGTCGATCAGTTGTGACGCCGGGATGTCCGCCATCCAACTATTCGCGCCGCTGGCGACGGGACCCGGTATCAACGGCCATGCTGTTGCGAGTTCGAACAGCTCACGCTTGGTTTCTTTCCAGCCCTGCCCTCCCAGCGACCACCACTTGCTTCCCGCATAAATGATGGGCCCGATTTGACATTCGGGGCGCTCGAATCCGAACAATTCTGATTGAGCGATATCGGTTCCGTTTTCGAGCTTGAGCCACACGAGACTGGATTGGGTCTTGTTCGAACCAACAGCAATCCGCTGAGACGCCACGACGAATTGATCATTGACTTGGAATGCCTCCAACCGCGAATCGAGTGGTCGGGACCAGACGACTTGGCCGTCCTGCCCTGAGAGTGCGGTCAATGCGCTGACCGTATCGACCAGGACCTTGGAATCCTGCATCGCGATGACGCCACGAAGGTCAGATAGCGACCGAGTCCAGATCTGGCGACCGGTTTCCAAGTCCATGCATGTCACGGTCCGCACGCCAGGGACGGACATGACGACGCGATTACCTTGGATCAGCGGTGGCGCAACCCGAAAATCGTCCGCCAGATCATCAATCTGCTTTGGGAGCCAAAGGTGCCGACGCAGCCAGTGGATCTCGCCAGAACCGTCAAAACAGGCAGAAATCCCAGCCATCGAGCAGACCGCCAGGCGACCGGACACCGTCAATTGAGCGGCATTCGAGCGATCGCTGGATTCGCGCAATCGGAACAACGGTTGGGAAGAGGTGGCCGCACCGGACTCGATATCGAACCGCGTTCCCTCGACTTGCACCAGGTCATCGTCGACTTTGGCCAGTGTCAGCGCAAACAAACTGCCATTCCAGAAGACCGGATCCGAAAGCACCTGCAAGCCCGGCCGCTGGGCCCACACGACGTTGCCATTTTCAGCATTCAAACAAGCGAGTTCGGTCCCCCCTTTGGCCAGTCGTCGCACAAACAAACGATCGCCTGCGACCAAGGGAGTCATGGGGGTAAATGGCATACCATGCGCTTCGCCTTGTTCACTCCCCAGTCCCTGTGCCCACTGTTGCTGTCCCCCGGGCAGTGCATAGGCGTTCACTTGGAAGCGATTGCTGACATAGATTCGCTGGCTGTCCGAGATCACAGCCAACTGCTTGCCGAAGGGGTCGCCGAAGCGGAATTCATAGCGGTCGGGACTAAGTCCGGGCTGGCCATCAAAGGTGGCTCGCTGCTCCACTCGGTAGGCCAGCGGATTCAAGGCCGGGGCGGCAGCGATGGCCGGGTGCTGGAATCGTGTCGCGGCAGACGGCCGGGCGGCCAGTGATTTAACCAATGCTTCCAACTCAGCTGCAGAGATTTTCGCACCACTGAGTTCTATGGAATTCACCGAGGCAACCGCGGGATCAGCGGCCGGCTTTCCGTTGAGAGCAGTTGCTAGTTGCAGACGGGACTGCAGACCTTCCCGTTGTCGAGGCAGGCAATGTGCCAACCCCAGCAAGAAGTGTTCTTCGGCTGACGGGAACCGGCCTGCGGAAAGATCGCGGTCACCCAACCACTGATGAGCTTCGGCGGCGGCTTCTGTGCCGAAGAATTGCAGCGTCGCGGATTGGACTCCGCGGACATCTCCGGACTGAACGGCCTGACGGACGCGGATGACTCCCAGCGGCCCGAACTTGTCGGTCATCAGCCTGGCAAACTCAGGGTGAGCTTGCATGGCCGAGGCGACTGCTGTGGGAAGCGAAACGAACAACTGGCGATCATCCATGTCAGGCAACAGGCCGGGCCCGTCGCTCACGTTGATCGACATGACCACTCGACAGGCATCTTCGTACGTCTGTCCCGTTAACGCGGCC
>DASYEA010000684.1:0-3896 GCA_036499265.1 Schlesneria sp.
CGGTGGGGATCTATGCGTCGAGTCGCGTCAAAGATTCGAAAGACTTTATGGTGGCGGTCCGCTCGCTGCCGTTGTACATGAATTTCGCCTGCGTTTTCGCGACATGGTTCGGGGCTGAAACGGTCCTGTCAGTCTCGGCCACATTCGCGCACAAGGGAATGGGATTCGTCTCCGGTGATCCATTCGGCGCGTCAATGTGCCTGATCCTGGTCGCGTTCTTTTTCGCCCGCACGTTCTATCGTATGGAACTGCTGACGATCGGCGACTACTACCATCAGCGGTACGGCAAGTTCGTCGAAGTGATTACCTCCTTGGGAATCGCGAGTTCGTATCTAGGCTGGACCAGTGCCCAACTATCGGCGCTCGGACTGGTCACAAACGTGCTGTTCCCTCAAATCTCATTGAACCAGGCGATTTTGATCGGTGCCGTCATTGTCACAATCTATACGCTGTTCGGCGGCATGTGGTCGGTTGCGTTGACGGACGTCATTCAAACTGCCGCGATCGTGATCGGGCTGATTATCGTGGCCATTTTGCTGGCAGACAAAGCCGGTGGCGTCGACGTTGTTCTCGCTGCGGCTCAGAAAGAAGGAAAGCTGACGCTGTTTCCGCATGTCACCGCCGCCGCGTGGATGGTCTTCATCGGCGAATTCATCACGATGGCACTCGGCTCGGTTCCCCAGCAGGATGTCTTCCAACGTGTCACCAGCGCCAAGAACGAGCGAACTGCATTCATCGGCACACTCGGTGGTGGACTCTTTTACTTTGCTTTTGCTTTCGTGCCGATGTTTATCGCCTACTCAGCGACGGTGATCGATCCCGCCTACGCAATCCACTTTCAAGCGGACGATGCTCGCGAAGTCCAGAAGATTCTGCCCACGCTGATCTTGGAGAACACACCAATCTGGTGCCAGATTCTGTTCTTTGGCGCGGTGCTGTCTGCAATCCTGTCGACGGCCAGTGGGACGCTGCTCGCCCCCGCTAGTGTGATCACCGAGAATGTGCTGCAACCGTTTACCAAGCATTTTAGTGATAAGACGACGCTGTGGATCTTGAGAACGGTCTTGGTTCTCGTCGCGATCGTCTCGACATTCATCTCCATGAGCACCAGGAAAACGATGTACGAAATGGTCGAGAGTGGCTACAGCGTGACGCTTGTGGTCGCCTTCGTTCCGCTCGCCTGTGGCGTCTACTGGTCGCGCGCCACGACTCAAGGAGCGATCTTCTCAATCTTGTTGGCGGTCCCAATTTGGCTGGGCATGAAATATGGGATTTCGGAAGAAAGGCCCGAATTGTGGCGAGCTGTCCCTCCCCAACTTTATGGGCTGGGTGCGTCCTTCGTCGGAATGGTCGTCGGGTCTTTATTGCCTCAGTGGATCAAGCATCGGCAGGCAGACCCGGCGGAACTTGCCGCGAGGCAAGGTGTCTCGTTGGGGCATTGATTCGGAATCGGATGAGTGCGACCCGCACCTACGATTCATCCTTGCCATGAATGCCGTATTCGTCGAGCTTCTTTTTGAGCGTCGTCCTGTGTAACCCCAGCACGCGCGCGGCAGAGGCAACCTGACCGCGATGATGATCCAGCGTTGCCCTAAGCAGTGAAGGTTCAATCATCGTCAGGAAACGCTGATACAATTCGGCTCCATCGTGAGCAGTCTGCAGGTGAGATTGAGCCCATGTCTCGGTCAATTGCCGCAGACCACCATCCGGGGTTACTGCTGTTGCCGCCAGCGAAGGCAATGCGGCCGGTGGCAAATGTGCTACTTCGATCAATCCGCCACGAGCCAGAACCAAGGCATGTTCAATCGCGTTACGCAATTCGCGGACATTGCCGAACCACGAACGGCTTTCCAATTCGGAAAGTGCTTCGCGATCCAATACCGGCGACGGCGACGACGACAGCCGATCAAGAAAATGCTGCGCCAGGAGCACGATATCTTCGCGCCGATCTCGCAAGGGAGGAAGTTCCAGCTCGAACGTCACCAGTCGGAAGTACAGGTCATGGCGAAAAGACTCGTCGGCGACTCGCTGCCGCAAATCCTGGTGAGTCGCCGAAATCAGCCGAAAATCGGAGTGTCGAGGACTGTCGCCACCCACCGGCCAGATTTCACCATGTTCCAGAGTTCGCAGCAGTTTGACCTGCAGCGACATCGGAATGTCTGCCACTTCATCCAAGAAAATCGTCCCGCCATTCGCCTGTTCCAAGAGTCCCTTGCGGGAGCCCTCTGCACCCGTAAACGCCCCTTTCACATGCCCGAACAATTCGCTTTCTGCCAACGACGGATTTAACGCGGCGAGATTTACGGGGACGAAAGGACCATCGACCCGGCGGCTGTAGCGATGGATCGCTCGAGCCACCAGTTCCTTCCCGGTCCCGCTTTCACCGCGCAGGTGAACGCAGGCCGACGACGGCGCGACGAGGGCAATCTGTTTGAAGACCGCCTGCATGGGAGCAGACTTCCCGACCAGCCGATCTGATGCTGATCCTCCCTCGGTGCGTGTGGAAAGAGGCTCTGCAGACTCCGCTGCGTTCTTGGTTGCTCGCGACGCGGCCAATGCACGAACGATCGTTCGCTCGGCCAGTTGCAGGTCGAATGGCTTGACCAGGTATTCGAATGCCCCGCGACGAACAGCCTCCACGGCAGTTTCTAAGTCGCCATAGGCAGTGATGATGACGACCGGCGCATCGGGAGCGATTGAATGCAATCTCTCGATTGCCTCGAGCCCGGTCATCCCCGGCAGACGCACGTCGAGGACCACAGCGTCAGGGCGATTCTTCTCCGCGGCCTGCAATCCAAGCTCCGCTGAGCCAACAGCGTCGCAGGTATGGCCCAGACGCTGCGCAAGCTTGGTCAAGCCCCAGCAAATGCTTTGTTCGTCATCAATGAAAAGCAGATGTGACATACCAACGAGTATTGCCGGACGATCGAACGTCTGCCAGTGCTCAATTAGAGTTTAATTCGGCGTATTCAATCTCGCCAAAGATTGGATTGCGCGTTTTGGGAGGGCGAGGCTCCTGCCGAGCCGCACATGTTATTGTGAGTCCAACGACGACAGCGGCTCGGCAGGAGCCTCGCCCTCCCAAGGCAGCCGCCTTCCGCCAAATTCGAAAAGAACGACCACATGCATGGCTGTCACAGCAGTTCCATGATCGGGTGAATCCCCGGATCAAGGACCGGCAATCGGCGCCCCGAAATGTCGCTGATCGATGGGTCGTCGCCCAGTCCCACGGTGTGATACAGCGTCGCCAGCACCTGTTGATAGTGCAGTGGTCGGTCGAGAACATCGCTTCCGATCTTGTCGGTCGCTCCCAAGACCTGGCCGACTTTCAATCCGCCTCCGCTCAGGATGGCGTGCCCGACTCTTGGCCAATGATCGCGACCCGCGTCTTTGTTGATCTTCGGTGTACGACCGAATTCTCCCCAGACGCAAACAGTGACGTCACGATCCATTCCGCGATCGTAGATGTCATTAATGAGGGCCGAGACGCCTCTGTCGAACAGCGGCAGGTGATCCTTCAGATGCTTAAAGTTGTTCCCGTGCGTGTCCCAGAACCCATAGGCGACGGTGACGCAGCGAACTCCTGATTCAACCAGACGCCGAGCCGCCAGCAATTGATCGTTCCACATCGGTGCCCCGTCACCCAAGTGCTTCGATGACCCGATCCCATAACGCTCGCGAACTCGTGGATCTTCGCGCGTTACGTCCAGGGCATTCACCAGCCGACTGGATGTCAGGACATCGAAGGCCTTATCATAAGTCGCATCCATGTTCCGCACAGGGTTGGCATCGGCCTGCTCGCGGAATCGATCCATCACTTCCAGCAGCTTGCGACGATTGTCGAGCTGAGCCGGTTCGACGAACCGCAACTTCATGCTCGCCAGGTCTTCGCCGTC
>DASYEA010000685.1:0-3186 GCA_036499265.1 Schlesneria sp.
ACTAACAGCTGGCAAGCACTCATCGGTCAGAGAATCCCTGCCTCTCCGCTCGACTGCCAAGCCGCTATCGTCATTTGATAGCGGCTTTTCTTTTTATCCCTCAAGCGAAAGAGTTTCCGGCACGATGTTTCTCGGGACCGGGAGTCGGAGTAATCTAGAACGGTTCTGGCGGCGGCTTTTTCAACTGAGTTGGACATCATGAAGCGAGCAATTATCACGGGGATCACAGGGCAGGACGGATCCTATCTGGCAGAACTGCTGTTGGAAAAAGGTTACGAGGTTCACGGCCTCGTCCGCCGAGTCGCCCTCGAAGACGCGCGGCACCGACTGTCGCGAATTCTGCCGATTCGGGATCGAATCCAGTTGCATGCGGCGAGCCTCGAGAGCTTCCCGTCACTTTACAACGTCATCAATCAGGTTCGTCCTGACGAGTTGTACCATCTGGCCGCTCAGAGCTTTGTTTCTTATTCGTTTGACGATGCGTTTTCGACGTTTCGCACAAACATTGACGGGACGCACTATGTCCTGGAATCGGTAAAGCAGGCCGCTCCCGGATGCAAGGTGTACTTCGCCGGATCCAGTGAGATGTTCGGCAATGCCTCGGAGTCACCACAGACCGAGCAGACGAAGTTTTCACCACGTAGCCCCTATGGGATCTCCAAGGTTACCGGCTTCGATTTATCGACGAATTACCGCGACGCTTACAACATGTTTGTCTGTTCAGGCATCCTGTTTAATCATGAATCTCCCAGGCGGGGGTTTGAATTCGTGACACGAAAGATCACTTCGCATGTGGCGCGCATTAAGGCGAAGCAGATCGACAAGTTACCGCTCGGCAACCTCAGTGCGCAGCGCGATTGGGGATTCGCGGGAGACTATGTGCTGGCGATGTGGCAGATGCTGCAGCAAGAGACCGCTCGCGACTTCGTCATCGCGACGGGCGAAACTCATTCTGTGCAAGAGTTTTGCGAAACGGCATTCAGCCATGTGGGTCTGAATTGGCAAGATCATGTGGTGGTTGATCCTGCATTCTATCGACCCGCCGAAATCCACCAGCTCATTGGCGATGCCAGCCTCGCCAGGCGCGAGCTGGGATGGAAACCGACGTCGACTTTCACGGAACTTGTTCACAGCATGGTCGACAACGATTTACAGCAATGTAAGTGACCATCCTTCATTTCGACTAAAGAGAAACGAGAGTGCAGGCCGCATTCTCTACTTGGCGAACCAAGCGTTCCTTGCGATCGTGAGAACCGTTCAAGTCGGATGCTTGAACAGGTCGATGGCTCTGAGAAGCACGTTTACTAGACCACGTGCATTTCAGATCGGAATCAGGATGATTCGTCGCATCGCCATCATGGGATTGATTCTGGCCAGCAGCCTGACGGGTTGCCGCGCCTGCAGCCTGCTGAATCCGTACGCGAACGTAATCGATGATGTCAGCGATACTCACGTCTATTTCGACCATTGGTACAAGCCAAAGCTGGATATCAGCCGCGCCGGCAAACCCGATTGGTGTGGTCCCATTAACAGCCGACTCGGCGGAGACATCTGCTATCTGGGTTGTTATGACCGCTTCGACGATTGCAACCTGTATCCGCCAGCAAACCCTTACTCGTTCCCGAGCGATACGCTAGGTGAGCCGAAGAACTGGACGCCAACGGCCAAGCCAGTCGACACGCCACTTCCCGAGCAAACACCGCCGCCACCAGCTCCGACGTTGGATGAGTAGCGCGTGCGAGTGACAATCTAATCTTGTCGCTTCTGCTGGACTTCTAGCGCCTGCTCAAGATGAGTGAGCACCTCTTCGACAGCCTTCCATTGCCGCCATTCGCGCAATGTCGCCACGCCGGTGATTGGCGGGCCACTCATCTCCGCAGGCAAAATGTGCCGGAAGATGCAAACATCGGCACCAGTCCCCTTTCGTACCGCGATACCAACGTAAATTAGCCCATCCTGATCGGACGGAGCTCCGGGCCCCAGATGGCCGGTCACAGAAGCAGCCAACATGGATGCCGGTGTTCGCTCAAGCACGCCTGTGGCCATTGCTGCTGCAACGCTTCCGCTGACGACCCCTTCTTTCTGGATGAGTTCGGGGCTGATACCGAGCCACTCCGTCTTGGTGGGCACTTGATAGACGACCGCAGACCCGCAGAGGTAATCGGAGATGCCAGGGATCCTGGCCAAACTCGCAGAAATCAACCCTGCCGTGCAGCTTTCGGCGAAAACGACAGGCGTATGCGTGGCTCGAATTCGATTGGCCACATTCTGAATCAATGCTGACAACGGCTGGGGCATTTGGGTGATTCTCGTTGAGTTTTCGGGCTGCTTTTCATTCGTCCGTGAAGCATCCGCCGACAAGATAGATTGTCTATTCCGGTCCTAGCGGTTGTGCCGATGAAATCAGCAACCAAGATCACTGTCGCTCACCGCGATCGGAAATTGTGGGCGAGCGACAAGCCAAGTGATCTGTTGGTCAACCGGTACAACTGTGCCAGTCTCTACGGCCAGTTGTCGTTCGTCCAGCGATGCGACGATCGACACAGGGGGATAGACCTGGATGACTCATTCTCACCGACATTGGTGGCGAAGCACGCTTCTCGCTGGAGCAGTCTACGGGCTGACCTTCGGAAGCCATGCCTTCGCCGCTGATTTGCCAATGCGTGACGGTGCCGAAGTCGCCGGAACACGGACGATTACTGCCGACGCCGAACTCGATGCCGCGTTTCAATCACTAGGCGTCTTGACTGCGAAGAATGGCTCGTCCTCTTATGCTGTTCGCAAGCAGGCGATCAGTGAGTTGCAAGCCGCGGAGCTGTCGGCTGATGCCACAGGGAAGGTCAATCGGATCTTGAATAACCTGGCGATGTTTCGCCGGTTGCCGACACTGACCTTTGAAGCAGATCCAGACGTCTACAACTATTTCCTGCGCAACCCCGACGTGACCGTTGCGACATGGCGTGCCATGGAAATCTCGAAGTTCCAACTGTCGAGTACTGGTGCTGGTTGCTACAACGCCGACGCTGGCGATGGTTCGGTCGGTCGCATTGAGATCTTGCGACAGACTCCAACGGAAACCGTGATTCACTGTGACGGTGCATTCAAAAGTCCGTTGCTTCCCAAGCCAATCACCGCGCGTTCAGTGATGCGATTGCAGACATCGTTCACAAAGGACGCCGATGGTCG
>DASYEA010000686.1:0-6545 GCA_036499265.1 Schlesneria sp.
TGTTCGCGCAGGTCGGCGATTCGCCGTTCAATTGATTCCAATTGCTGAACCGCCACGGCGTGATCGCCGGTCAGTTCCAAAGCATGAAGCGTGATGATTTCAGCGCGCTGGGATTCTCGAACCGCTTCCAGCAGCGCAAGCTGATCTTCTTTTTCGAAATCGTACAGTGTTCCCAGCAATTGGCCCTTTTCGACGAAGTCACCAGGATGAACGGCAGACGACACTTGTTGACCCGCCACTGTTGTAAAGACATGTTCGACAGAATGTGACTCGATCAAGAATGGAGCCTCGATGTGCCAAGGAAGGGGAGTCAACAATGCCACCGCCACAATCGCCGTGGCAACAACAGCCGACGTCGTCATTCGAAAACGGCTCATAGGTTCGCTCCGAGGCGTTGAGGCAAGACGCCAAACATGAACTAGGACATTTCCAATGGCCCCGCACAAAGACATCGCGGCGACGGCGATTCCCAGACTTTGAAGCTGGTACGGCTTCAGGACCTCGTACAGGAACAGCAGCACACCGGCTGTCACAAACCAGCTATAGCATGTCGATGCGATAGCATAGGCGATGAACCAAAATCGTCCCGTCGTCGGCAGTAGAGGGTCGTGGGGAGACGTAATTCCCAGGCAAAGGCGCGAGAAGTAATCACTCAGTTGCCGCGACGCTTTTTCTCGCAGATTAGGGACTCCCAACCAATCGCTCAACATGTAGTAGCCGTCGTATCGCATCAGTGGATTCGCATTGAAAATGACAGTCGTGATGGTGGTCACGAAGAACACATTCAAACACAGGTGGTGTAGCAGTCCAGGGGTCGTAAACCACCAGATGAAGATGGCAATGGCGGACAAGACCACTTCGACCAGGAGACCTGCGGCCGCGATCCAAATTCGTTTGGATTTTTCACGCAGCATCCATGAATCAGTCACATCGCAGTAAAGGGTCGGGCTGAAGACCAGGATCATCACCCCCATCTCATGGCATTCACCACCGAAATGCTTGCAGGTGAGACCGTGACCGAATTCATGAATGACTTTGGTGCAACTCAACGTCAGCCAAAGCCATATCAGATTGTGCCAATTGAAAAACTGCCGAAACTCAGGAAGTCGGCTGACGAATTCGTCGAAATGAACGACCAATAGGGTCCACGCTGCAATCACCAACGCGGTCGCGATAGCAATCGTGAACGGGTGATAGACCCAACCCAGCCCGCGGTGCAGCCAACACAGTGTGCCTTCTGGATCCCACCCCGGTAGACGAATCGAGAGCAAGTTGAGGAATGCTTGCTTCAGATTCTGCTGCCGCAATTCCTGTTGTTTGCGCAGCAATGGAGCGGCACAGCCGGGTCGCTGTGTGACAACCAATCCCTGATCGTACAGACCGGTAATGATTCGTTGCACGTGACTCAACTGCAGGGAGAGCGATGGGAATTCCGCGGCGAGTTCGTCTCGGATCTCTTTCAAACTCCGGTTTCCATCCAACAGGCACAGGACGCGATAGTTCGGTGCTTGCAGGCGGTAGTAGCGCAGCCCGACAGGATCTTTCACGACCCACCACAGGCTTCCTTCGAATTCCATCGACTTCGCCACCAGATCCAATCGCCTTTGAAGTGGCAATGGACGTCGCGAGGAAGGTACGTGGGAAGCATCGGCAGTTGGTAACGCGGCAAGTACGCTCATGAGTTTACCGATTGATAGCGGTCAGGCGGCGTCGATCGACGGCGATGGTCATCTGAGCCGTTTGTCCCGGCAACAAAGATTCATCTGTGTTGTCGACATCGGCCCAGATGCGAACTTGCTGAGTGACTGGTTGAACAACAGTGTCGATGAAAGCGATCTTCCCGTTCAGTAAGACCGCAGGCCCGTCGGGATCACGCAGTTCCGGCTCGATCTGAACGGCCATTCCGGTTGTCACGCCGCGGCGCTTCGATGCATCGAGAAAGCCCTCGACCCTTACTCTTTTCGTGTTGACGATTTCCAGGACCGGATCGCCCTGTCGAATGGCCTCACCCTTGTGTCGCAGAACTTTGTTGACAGTTCCCGAAAAGGGAGCGGTGACGCGAAAGGCACCAAGATGAGCGGCCGCTTGATCGCGTTTGAGTGTCGCCACTTCCTGGTTGTATTTCGCTAACTCGATTCGCATCACGCTTTGATCAAACTCGAGTTTACGTCGCCGAATATCGATGATGGTGATACTTCCCTTGACCGTTTGATTCACTTTGACGGACTGTTGATGTTCCAATTCAGCGACTTCGCTGGCGATCTCAGAGAAGCGAATCTCGACGTCATTGGCCGCTTCTTTTTGAGCGACCGCCAATGCCGTGCGAGGCACTTCGTCTTGCAGCCTTGCCACTTCCTGACCCGATTCGACCTGATCGCCTTCGTGCGGTACTACGTCGATGATCCCCGATTCATTGATCGACAGGGTCACATGATCTGCAGGCTTGATGCGGCAACCGGGGATGCGGATCCCTACGGTTGTGTCGTCACCTAGGGACATACCAGTTGTCGCAATCAGCGTCACGTAGATCGTTAGACGCGTCGCTAAAATATTCATTGTTTGATCTCACCTTAGAGCCAAAGGTAACGTTGCGCAAACTCCACAACATCTCCAAACAGGACATAGCCCAATGGCTTGCGTCCGCAATACAACCGCGCACGAACTTCCGCCCCAATTCGTCGAGTCAGTTGCTCGTCCATTTCGGGGGTTGCCAATAGTTCAACGACAGGGCGGTTGTCGTCTGACGGAACGACCCTGGTGCCGACTTCTCGCAGCGTGGCTTGATAGGTCTGTTCGGGCGCCGTAACCAGCAGGTATTCGATTGGCAGCGACTTCGAGATTTCGGACTGTGCGAGAGCGAGGTGCCCCATCCGATGCTGGGCTACATTCAGTTCCAGTTCCCAAGGACCTTTGTCATCCATGACCTCCAACAGGATCTCGCCTCGCCGAACGGGACGGTGTCGCAACAACTGGTCGACTTCGAAAGTGGAGACCACTCCCTCAATCGGTGATCGCACTTCCAGCAACTGCTTGCGGTCCTGCAACATCTTCAGTCGGCGATCAAGCCCCTGCAGTTCCGCGTTGGTCTTGGCGATATCGCCTTCCACCCGGTGACTTCGATCGCGAGTGGGACTCTTGATCGCTTCATCTCGCTCAGCTTGCAGTCCCGCGAGTTGCTTCAACTTCTCTTCGCGCTGGCTTTCGACAGCAATGGTCTCAGTTTGCAGTTCGTTGTTTCTCAGCTTCACGAGCAACTGTCCGGCAGTGACCCGTTCACCGCTGGAGACGAGCACATCGATTACATCGCCATCATAGGATGCGAATATCTCGCGTCGCTGAATGGGCATCAATCGCCCCTTCCCTTCAATCCGGAAGTCAGCATTGACGAAGGCCATCACGTAACAGATCCCTGTCACCACGGCGAGAACCGCCAGCGTCTTCAACAGCTTCTGTCCGTGAAACCACTCGGCGGTTCGGCCGAGTGCAGACCATACGGGCAACAAGAAGAGTGATTCATGTGTCCGAGCGTTACTTAGCGCGGCGGCCGAATACTGCACAAACCAATCGAGCTTTTGAGTGAGAGCCGTGGTTGGCTCACTCTGATGAAACTGCTCGATCACCAGGCAACCGAAAACTTTGCTGGCCGCGACCCCGCGATGATCTTTTGGCTCCGTTCCGAGCAACGGACGCGATTCGCGGAGCGGAATGACGTAGACCAACCTCGCACCGCTTTCTTGAACGAAATCGGCCAGTCGATCTTTCACTTGAGGGGCAAAATCATCTGTCATTCCCACATATTTTAGCGCCACACCTGACCGAATGACCTCGCGGCCCAGTCGATTCATGCTCGTCACGAGATTCGAACGGTGATGAATGCTTTCCTGTCCGCTGACGGCCGCTGTACACGGCCTGCCGCGTTTTTGCATGACGATGCTGGCTCTGTCGCATCTCACGAGCAAACGTCCGTCGTTGACAGCGACCTGTGCGACCTCGTTCACACACAAGCTGCGCTGTAACTGCAGCCCAAAGCGGGCCAGATCTTCGTCGAAACCTCCAGCTTCTGCGGTTCCAGGTGGTACCTGCTGATGCTCGACGTACCGCGATGCATAAGCTGTCATCTGCTCAACGAACTGCAAATAGCCGGGCCGAGACGATGCTGCCACATCCGGTCGCTGAAAGATCTCGACGACCCCCACGCACTTTCCCCCTTGTTGAATGGCGGTCAATATCAGCAGGTGTCGACTGGGGAACGAGCAGTCTTGCTCGTCGTCCGTATGCTTGAGTTGACTCTGGCAGTTGGCGGTCACTTTGCTTAATAGCTGCTGATTGAATTTCTGAATCGGTCCATGATCCTGAAATCCCGTCGTGGCATACCGGGATTCGGCACACAACCGCAGCCTGCTGTTCTCGATCAGCCAGATACACCCGGCCGACGCAGAGATTGCTTCCAGCAGATGCCGCAGGAATTGCGGAAAGAACTCCTGTGGACGCAACCCACTGACCGCCAGTCGTTCAATTTCTTTCATCAGACTGACGATCTGCTTTTGTCGCGCGTCCGCTTCAGGTGTTGGCGAGGGAACGGGTACCGATGCCATCGCTGAATTCCTTGATGTGCTTAGTGTTCCGTCAGTTCCAGACACGGATCCAATCCCATTCGCAGATAGCTGGTCGCGCGCTGCTTTTCTTGACGCAGCAAATCACGTCGATTTCTGCGATGCAATGTTTCTAGAAATCGCTGAGTTCGTTGGAAGAGGGGCATCCAGCGCGAGGCTACTAACTCTCCTTGAGAATCCGGTCGAGTTGTTCGTTGATATCGGGCAAGTTGCCGCGGTGGCAGGCAATCAAACAGCTCATCTTCCAAGCTGAGGAAGAACTGGAACGAGCCGGGATCCCCTTGCCGTGCTGCACGACCGATGAGCTGTCGATCTATTCTTGCGGAAGAATGCATTTCAGTCGCGATGACGTGCAGACCACCGGCCTGACGAGCGGCCTCGTTGACGTGAATGTCGGTGCCACGGCCCGCCATGTTGGTGGCAATCGTCACCATTCCAGGCTCACCTGCGTGGCTCATCAATTCCGCTTCCTGGTCATGGCGATATGCATTCAAAACCTGGTGCGGCACGCCCGCAGACGCCAGCACACGGCTAAGCGATTCGGACACTGCAACCGACGGAGTACCGATAAGCAATGGTTGTTGATGACGGCGCAGTCGGATCACTTCCTGCAGAATCGCGGCCTGTTTTGCAGCCATCGTCGCGAAGACTCTGGGTGGCAGGCCTCTTCGAAGGCAAGGTCGATGTGTAGGAATGATTGTCACCCGACGGCTATAGACATGCTTCAGCTCATGCCGCGCTGACCATCCTGTCCCAGTCATACCGGCAACGTGCGTATAGATACGAAAGAAGCTTTGCAGTGTGATCCGAGCCGCCTCCGCGGTCGCAGCCGTGATGGGCAACCGTTCCTTCGCTTCAATCGACTGATGTAAGCCACGTTGCCATTTGCGGCCTTCCATCACTCGCCCCGTCGATTCATCGACGATCTGAGCACAATCGTTCACGACGACATAATCTCGCTCTCGCTCAAATCCAAGCTCGGCCGTCAAGGCATATTCAATGTGTTGATAGATCCGCTCTGTATTGACCGCCGCCAGCAAAGTGGACTTCGACGCCAGCAAAACGGTGCGACAACCTTGTTCGGTTAATTCCGCTCGCCGATGTTTCGCGTCGAAGACATAATCGAGTTCGCGCTGCAGCTTCGCGATCGCGCGGCGACACCAGCGGTAGAGAAACACCGTCGTCGGATCGTTGGTCTCTTCCAAGCCAATGATCAATGGTGTTCGAGCTTCATCCAGCAGAATGCTGTCAGCTTCATCGATCAGTGCGTAGTGGTGTCCTCGTTGTATGTTTTTTTCCGACGACGATTGACTGTCACCCAGCGCCAGTAGAGCGGAGGGCTGTTGAAGTCGATCGCGAAGAAAATCGAAACCGAATTCCTGCGCCGTTCCGTATGTAATGTCGCGCCGATAGGCCGCATGACGTTCGTTTGGACTGCAATTGGCGTGGACCAATCCAACTGTTAATCCAAGTTGTTCATAAACGGGCTCGAGTAAATCCGCATCGCGGCATGCCAGATAGTCATTGGACGTAATGACGTGGCAGCCCTGGCCACTGAGAGCGTGCAGGAAGGCGGGCAGAACCGCTGTCAGCGTCTTGCCTTCACCCGTCTGCATTTCGGCAATGTGCCCTTCGAACAACGCGATGCCGCCCATGACTTGAACGGGAAAATGAGCTTTGCCCAGCACGCGCCGGCAGCTTTCCCGAGCCAGCGCAAAACCATCGAGCAGCAACTTGTGCAATGAGGTTCCGGTACGAGCAGCCCAAGCCATACGGCGCGCCACAGTCAGGAGTTCGTCATCGGACTGGTCGACCAGCTCGTGCGATTTCGCAACGATGCGGGTGGCAAGGGACCGATATCTTCTCAGTCGACTGGCCGACAGGGGGCTGAGCATCGGCGAGACGAGGGTCTGCAAAATCATAACATGGCCC
>DASYEA010000687.1:0-3895 GCA_036499265.1 Schlesneria sp.
CAACCGCCCCACATCAAATCGGCCAACAAAACACAACGTGAACTCGCCCAACGACTAACGCCGCTGAGTATCGCATAATGATTGATGGCGTTGGGTGGCACCCCATCTACGTACGTCACCGGTGAGTTCATTCTGAACAGCAGAAAGCTTGTTACCCGGCCCTCAGGGGGCCGGGCTGAGTGAACGGCTGGCCCCTTGAGGCCGCAGGAAATTGACGAACGATCCTGCACCTGAATGGAGTTGAGGATCTTTCTCGATTTCGATTGTGTCGACAACGATGTCCAAGTTCGGGAGCTCGAAATGACTTCTCGTGCGAGCGAATTCAGGCACGTTTATCGAGACGAGTAACCCTGGCTCCTAATCGCCGAGGATGATTTAAGTCCATATTCTGTTCCGTACCTCCCATCAAGAGACCGAAGATGTCTGCATTGTTCCTCGTGAATCGATCCGCATTCTGCTGTGCGGCGCTGTGGCTGGCTTGGTTCTCGTTGCCTGTCGTCCCGGTGGTGGCTGAAGAGCTTGCGAAGGTCTCGCCCGTTCGAGAATTGGTGACTGATGCCGCGAAGGATCAGGACGACATCTGTTTTTGGGTTCACCCGACGGACCCGGTGCAGAGCACGATTATCGCTTCCGACAAGAGCGCGAATTTTCTGTTCGTGTACGATCTGGACGGAAAGGTGATCCAACAGATTGCTGTCACCAAACCGGGCAACATCGATATTCGTCAAGGAGTGAAGCTCGATGGCAAGCCAGCCGATGTTGTGGTCGTGAATCAGCGAGATGATGGTTTCAAGTTGCGAGTGTTTCGGGTCAATCCTCAATCACGACAACTGCTGCCGCTTGATACGGGTAACATCACGACAGGTCCGAATTATGGCGGATGCCTGTATCACAGCCGTTCGGGCAAGCTGTATTTCCTGTGTACGTCATCCGCGGGGACGGTGGAACAGCACGAATTGGCCGGTGACGGCAAAGGTGGTGTCATCGGGATGCGCGTCCGATCGTGGCCACTGGGAAAGTGCGAAGGCGCGGTTGCCGACGACGAGACCGGTACGTTCTATATCGCCGAAGAAGCGCGAGGGATCTGGAAGTTTGGAGCGGAACCGGATAGTAAGACAGCGGGCGAACTGGTGGCTGAGGTTGGTCAACAGCACGGGTTGACCGGCGATTTGGAGGGGATGGCGATCTATCGTTTTGCAAAAGAACAAGCCTGCCTGTTCGTTTCGGACCAGGGATCCAATCGATTTGTCGCCTTCGATTTGAAGCCACCGCACCGCCGCCTGGGCGAGTTCTCTGTGGACGGCGTCCGCAGTACCGATGGGATCGACCTCATTGCGACACCGCTCGGCTCGGCGTTTCCCGAGGGGGTGTTTGCCTGTCACACCGACGTGGGACGCCGTGCGGTTCAGGTGAGCTCGCTGGCCGCGATTCGGCAACGTCTGAAATTGAGTGCTCCGGACGTCAAGTAGGTCGCCGATACTCGCTATTGATGTCGCACGTCGGCTGTCAGCCGCGTCTTCGTTCGAGATGACATCTTGTGCAGATCGGTGAACTGATTCTTCGACGAGTGAAATCTCGCGACAGAGCTGATCTGTTCGAAATCTATTTCCACCCGGAAGTCGTACGGTATCATCTCGGCAGGTTACCTTGGTCGTTTCGCGATCCACGATACCATTACCTATGCGTTTTCATTTTGGAGCGATACCGATTTCACCGGATTTCATGCCGGACGCATTGTGGAAACCGCTAAGGGCATTTTCGCCGTGGATGGGAAATCTTGTGGCGCTTCCGATTGGGATTGTCGCCGCAGTGGTGGTCGCCGTTCTTTGGTTGGCCACGACGCCCTTACTAAATAGAACCTCCACAACAACGGAGTGGCCTGTTTGGCGGTCAAATGCAACGAGACTCAGCAGCTTGGCAGGAGCCGCGCCCTCCCAGAAGACAAGCACTCTGATTCGAAAGTGGACTTACTTAGTTTTGGCGACCCCAAGGTCTGTGCTGGCCTTCCTGGTTTCATTTGCGGGAATTGTGGTCGTCCACGAACTGATTCATGCGGCTGTTCATCCAATGTCAGGATGGTCGTCGCACTCGATCGTGGGGTTCTGGCCTACGGGCGGGATGTTTTACGCCCACTATGACGGAGAACTGACACGCAACCGCTTTGTCGCCGTCCTGCTGATGCCGCTGGTTGTCATCAGCATTGTTCCGCTGCTCGTGGCGGCTATTGCACAGGTCCCCTCTGGCTGGGTCGCGTTTATCTCCGTGTTCAATGCATTCCTGGCATGCGTCGATATTCTCGATGCAGGCTTGGTTGTATTTCAGATTCCAGCGACTGCCATCGTTCGCCAACAGGGCTGGAGAACTTACTGGAGAGAGCATGAATCGCTGGCGACCTCACCTTGCAAGGTAACGAACCGGATCTGACGTTTTTTAGGGCGCTGGGGTCTCCACAAATTTCGCGCCGCAGGATTCATCTTGTGAGCTTTTTTGAATTTCTGATAACTTCCCGCCGGTTTGCAGCGGGAAGTTGAATCCGCTGCCTCTACTTTTCAGCCGACGGAGGTTAGTACCCGTGTTGACTCGATTGTCCTTCCTCACCTCCGACGCGAAACAACTTAAAGCGGCGAAAACGGTTCTGGAGCATGTGGCCGAACTGTTGAACGCCAAGTTCTCGATTAAGCTCTGGGATGGATCAGTCGTCCCGATGGGGAGCGAAGTCACCCCCGGCCTGGCGATCTCGATCAAGGGACCGGGGGTCATCGGGGCTCTGTTGCGTCGTCCCACACCCGATAACCTACTGCGTCAGTACGCGACCGGAAACATCGAGTTTCACGGTGGCGATTTGATGGAATTTGGTGCGGCGATTCGCGTTGATAAATCACGCTCTCGCCTGAAACAGATTCGCAAGAGCCTGCTGTTCCGCAATGCACTGCCGTTTCTGGTTGCTCCGGCTGAGAAGCCTGAGACGAAACATGCCTACGCCGGGGATGAGATCGGTCGCGGCCACGTCGCGCGAGACAACAAAGACTACATTCAATTCCACTACGACCTGGGGAACGAGTTTTACCAACTGTTCCTTGATCCCGAGATGCAGTATTCCTGCGGTTACTTCACCGACTGGAACAACTCACTGGAACAGGCTCAGCGTGACAAGCTGGAAATGATCTGTCGCAAGCTGCGATTGCAACCCGGCGAAAAGATGCTCGACATTGGTTGCGGCTGGGGTGGACTGATCTGTCACGCCGCGAAGAACTATGGTGTGAAAGCTCACGGCGTCACGCTGTCGCAGACTCAGTTCGATTTCACAACCGAGAAGGTTCGACGCCTGGGCCTGGAAGGCCAAGTGACGGTCGAACTTCGAGACTACGCGACACTCGACGGCACTTATGACAAGATCTCCAGCATCGGGATGTACGAGCACGTTGGGATTGCGAACTATCCGAAGTACTTCGGCAAGATCTATTCGCTGCTGCGTGATCGCGGTGTGCTGCTCAATCACGGGATCACTCGCCGAGCCAAGCACAACAAGAAACGGTTTGCTCAGATGCGTCCCGAACATCGGTTGATCGCCAAGTATATCTTCCCGGGCGGCGAGTTGGACCATATCGGTCACACGTGCGAGTCACTCGAAGCTTGTCGCTTTGAAGTTCACGATGTGGAAAACTGGCGCGAGCACTATGCGCAGACGACGCGGTTCTGGTGTCAGCGTCTGGAAGCTCGTAAAGACGAAGCCATTGCGATGGTGGGACCGGAACGCTATCGGCTGTGGCTGGCTTATCTGGCCGGGGTGTCATTCACGTTTAACGACGGCGCGCTGCGAATCTTCCAGGTCGTTGCCAGCAAGCACTCGGCGAAAGGTCGAGCGGAGTTGCCTCCGACGCGTGAATATCTGTAT
>DASYEA010000688.1:0-3818 GCA_036499265.1 Schlesneria sp.
CGCGTAGCAGATACTTCTCTTTGAGTTCTCGGATGTTCATGAAGTGTTTGGACGGGATCTGATTGACAAACTCGACCAGTTCAGGGTCGAGGAACGGTACCCGGCATTCAATCGAGTTTGCCATATCGACGCGATCACCCACACAGGGAAACACGTATTGGCTGAGGAATTGATATGTCATTAACCTGGTCGCGTTGAAACTTTCCAGCGGTCGCAAAGCTTCGGTATCAAATGTCTTCTCAAAGTATTCCAGAGGTGATTTGACAGTTGTCTGCTTCAAAAGCTTCGGGTGGAACAGTTTCTTGATGAATCCCTTGCTGGTCACCATGCGCGAGTAGTAGAAGTTGGCGTGCTTCAAATAGGACGGCACCGGTCCCTTCCCTTTGATATCCCGATTCCAATGAGACCCTTCAGATCGCTTTTCGATTTCATAGAATCTCTGAAGCAATGACTGAGCCATTTCGGCGTCGCCGGGTTGCCCCGATTTCGACATCTCCCACAAGAGTTCTTGCTTGAAGTACGGATACCCGCCGAACATCTCATCGGCACCCTCACCGGTGAGACAAACTTTGTATCCTCGATCGCGGACCAGCTTCGACAAGATTAGTTTTGCGATCGAGTTCGGGTTCATCAGCGGCTGCTCGACATGGAGCACCGTCTTTTCAAAGTTATCGGCCAGCTTTTCGCTGGTGCAATCGACAGTCTCAAACTCGGCACCGTAGTGTCCGGCGATCTTTCGGGCCAGTGCCGATTCGTCATAGCTGGTGTTCCCGAAACCGATGTTGAAACTGCGAAGCTTGTTCGTCGTTTGCGACATCACGCCGCAAACCAGTGTCGAATCGATCCCACCACTCAGATAACTTCCAACAGGAACGTCGGCGATCATGCGTCGCGAGACGGCTCGCGTGAATCGTTCGCGCACTCCTTCCGCGGCTTCTTCCAAGGTCATCGAAGTCTGAGGTTCGAACTTCGGCGTCCAATATGGTACCGGCTCACTCCACCGCCCCTGTTCGACACAAACATAGTGTCCTGGCGGAAGAGGGTGAACGCCCTCATAGAAATGAGTGGCGGGTGTCAGCGTTCCAAAGAAGGCGCTCATAAAGAAGTCGGGGTTGAACGCCCGGTTGACACGGGACAGAGCAAACAGTGACTTGATCTCCGAAACAAAAAACAGCTCGTCCTTGGTCTGGTGAACGAAGAGCGGTTTGACCCCGAACCGGTCTCGGACGGCAACCAGTCGCTGCAGCCGCGCATCCCAGATCACGAAGGCGAATTCGCCGTTCAACTTCGAGAAGCTTTCGGTTCCGTATTCGATATACAGATTCAGCAGCACTTCGGTGTCGGAGGTCGTCCGAAATCGATGCCCGCGTCGCTCGAGTGCGTCGCGATGTTGTTGATAGTCGTAGAGTTCACCATTAAAGACCATGGTGACCTGGCCATCCGCTGAACTGAGCGGTTGGGTTCCGGTGGCGAGGTCAATGACGCTTAGTCGTACGTGAGCCAGGCCGAGTGTCCCCTGGTCGACGAGCGCATATCCGCCTCCATCTGGCCCACGATGCGACATCACCGAACACATCCTGCGAAGATCGGTGGTCGACACCCGCTCTCCTCGAAGATTCTTGATCACGCTAATTCCGCACATCGTTGTATCCGGGTGGTCGATCGAGAGGAGGCAATTGTCGCTTATCGGCGGGCTGAAACCGGCAGCCGGGAAGTGGATTTGCGATCGGGATGCAGGGACACGCATGACCGCGAACTTCACGGCGGTCATCGTAAGGGCGCACCGACCCTGTGACCCGATCCAAATCTAACGTTTCGGATATTTTGTCGGAAGCGGCGTTGCGACACGACGAGATTACCTTCGTGAAGGCTGTCAAACCGCTAAATCGGCTCAGTTTTAGCCAGCGTCGGCTCGTTGAACTTCGGGAGCAATTCCGTGACGACTTGAGGCGCTACGCCGACAGTTACTGCGTCATTCGATTGGCTTCCGACAGCCCCTTCACTGCCGAAGCAATCTGCTTCACCAGTTCGTGAGCGCGAGAAGCCGGGGCTCCTGTGTATTTCGCGAGGTGAATCATTGTCACCAGTTCACGAACCCAGGCGACTGTGGCCATTAGATCGTCGAACATGCTGCGGCGAAGCTGCTTCAGGCGGATGATGTTTTCGGTTCGAATTCTTTCGTGCTCGGTCGATCTGGAGGGTAGAGCTTGCTCCTGAAGTGCGGCTGTCGCCGCCTGATTCGGTTCCGGCGATGTTGGTGATATGGTTGAAGTTGACAGCATTGTCGTGAGCTGCGCCTCCATAGTTTCTTCCGGCGCAGCCGGCTGTGAGTCGATTAAGGTCTGGGCGAGAAGCTTGTCTAACTCACGGACGCGATTGGCTTGCTGTCGCCAGGCGGATTTGAGCTCGACGATATGGAGTTGCTCATCGGCGAGAACATTTTCAGCCCAACCATTCAGACTTTGAAGAGCCGCATCAAGCTCACGTTCTACCTGCGAGATGGCCAAGGACATGGAGTCATTCGTGCTTGTTGAACCAACCATGGGAAGTGGTTTGGTCACAGAGCCGAATGATTCGATTCGTCTGGCCAACAGTAGTGGAAGATAGATCGGCCAGAAAAAGGGGGCGCTGAGAATCTGAAAGAGGTCGGTCGCATTACTGTGTGTGTCGCTGCGGAGCCAAAGTGCGCCGGCGACTCCGAGACCGATTAAAAAGTAAAAGCAGACTGTCATCTCGGGGTTCATGATTATGGCCCGTTGCAATGGACTCGTGTAAGTGGTGACCTATCCTTGAAGCCGCTGCCAGAGTGTGAAGATCAGGACAGGCGAAACCGCTGAATAGACGCCGCACCACGAGATGACTAGTCGTTGCAGGAACCACTGGCGGTGAAGCTTCTGTGCAGGCTTCATGGTGTCTGTGAGCGTGGAGAGGCCGCGGTAGAGTGAATAGGTTCCCGACAGGCCAGCAATGAAGGGTAGCAGCAATCCCAGCAGCAGCACCGCATCTCGTGAAAGAACTGGCAAAGGGAAGATCGCAATGGCCAGGCCGAGTGCGGCATAAATCGGGATAATTCCGATCAACGTGATCGCGGCGACCGCCTTCGATTTGACGGCCTGCGTGACCACATCGAGCATCGTCATGCGAACTCCGGCCAGTAAGCCGTAGAAGTAAAGGCTCGGCAGGCAGATCCCCGTCGCAGCGATCAATCCGATGGCATACGCGGCGATCAGGCGAAAGGCATCGCCATTCAGCCACGGCGTCCAAAATGTTGCAGAGTCGTGGTGTTCAAACTGGATCAGCCAGGGGTGTGATCTTGCCAGCGACTGCTCAATGGGCGTCAGGATTGGCCAAACTCCCGCGGCGCTCAACACCAGCGTCATGGCAATGCCGAAAATTGTGAAGGCGACCAGCGATGTTGCGAGCAATCGGGGCAGCATCTGAGCCTGCTGACTTGTTTCGCGAATCATCCGATCGAGTCGCACCGGATCTTTCAGAATCAATTCCGTCAGTGGAAATGGTCCGAGGTCTACTGTCGTTGCAGCAGTTTCCTCTTCGACGCCAAATGCATCTTCGGAGACATCGACTCTCTCGGTCTCTTCCGGCTCGTCAAACTTTCGTCGCAACGATTCTAGAACACGATGGTCCATTGGATGCCCTATCATGAAAATTGAAACAGGCCGAAGAAGTAGAACAATTCAGAGCCGATCGTGCCGACGATCACCAGCCACCATAGTGGTGTGACCTCACGTTGTGGTTCCAGGCGACTCATGACTCGATGAAAGACATCAGTCATTGCGATACCCACGCCCGCGAAGATG
>DASYEA010000689.1:0-9800 GCA_036499265.1 Schlesneria sp.
GGCAATCAACTCCTTGCCGGTTCCGGTCTCGCCCCGAATCAATAGATCGGGGAACGAACTCGCCGCTTTCTGCATCTGCTTGAACAGATCGCGCATCGGCTGACTGGCCCCGATCAGCTTGCCACAACCTTGGTGCAGTTCGAGCTGGCTCTGAAGGTCTTCCACTTGCTGTTGAAGCTGCAGACGTTGATGAACACGACGAGCGATCGCGCGAACTTGTTCGACCTCGTAGGGCTTCGTGACAAAATCGGCCGCGCCATGCCGAATGCATTCTACGGCCGCCGCTACGCTATCGTTGGCGGTCAGGATAATGATCTCAGAGTGCTTGATGTCTGCACCCAGCAGGCGAAGAACATCCAAGCCACTGGTTCCCGGCATCTGCAGATCGAGGAAGACGAGGTCCGGAAGTTCGGATCGAATCTGTTCGAGAGCGGTCTGTCCATCGATCGCTTCCGTGATGTGATAGTCCGACTGGGATAGAGCTCGACGCAATGCGAATCGAGCGGGGGGTTCATCATCGGCGATCAGGATTTTCAGAGGGGACATGCAGCGTTCCGGAAATGGGGCGACTTCCAATAGACGACTATCCGAAGTTGTTCATGGTCAGGTCCAACTGCTCTTTCATGGGCAATCGAACTTCAAATGTTGTTCCCTGGTTAGGTTCATCATGCAATGTGATCTGCCCACCTAGTTCACGGACTCGGCGGGCGACAATATACAGCCCCAAGCCCGTGCCGGTTTGTTTGGTGGTGAAGAAAGGTTCAAAGATGCGGGCTCGTTGTTCCGCGGAAACGCCCCGGCCTGTGTCCTGAATTGTGATGACGCATGCATTCGATTCACAACGGCAGGCGAGCTTGACGGTGCCTCCTTCGCCAGCCGCCTCCAAGCCATTCGAGATCAGGTTGAAGACGATTTCTCGCAAACTGGATTGGTCCCACGAGCCAACGATCGGTTCCTCTGGGAAGCAGATGTTCAACGTCGCCTTGTGTTCGCGTGCCAGATGTTGCAGTAAACGGAGTGTGGGTGACAGCAGTTGCTTCAAGGGAGCGAGCGGCTGATCTGCTCGATGTGGTCGAGCCACGTCGAGCAGTTCCGAAGTCGACGCGGAGAGTCGGTCGATTTCGCCCGCAATCATTTGTAGATCTTCGGCATGTGGGCTATCGGGGCCGAGTTCTTCTGCCAGGACATGGGTGATCGTCTTGATTGAAGAGAGCGGGTTCTTGATTTCGTGGGCGAGTGATCCCGCCAGCAGTCCCAGGACTGAGAGTTTCTCCTGCTGCAGCACACGATGCTCGGCCGCGGCTTGAAGAGCTTGCAGTTGAGAATTGTGCAAAGTCACTCCGAACTGTTCGACCAGCAGCAAGAGGGCATGCAAGTCTTCTTCGCTCGGCGGTTGCCCCCAGTGACTGCATCCCACTAAGAACAGTCCGCGCACTTCGGAATGCTGGAACCCCAGCACAGCACCCGCTCGGACTTGATCGAGAATGGCCAGTACTGCGGCGTCCGAGGAGGAATAACGCGTGATGTATTGTTCGTTCGATTTGGTCATTGATGTCAGCAGTTGCTGGATCTGGCCGTCGTCCAACAGATGCGCGGCTCCTGTCTTTTCAACGACGCTCCCGTTCTGACTACAAAGCCAACCGGCTGCGAGGTCGGTGCCGAACGTTTCCTGCATTGCTACTGTAAACCAACTGAGGAGCTCGGGGGTCGGGTCGCCGGAGCGGGCTGCAAGTTGCACAGCGAGTCGTCGTCGCTCGCGTCGACCATGGCGGGACGAGTCGACGAGAGACTGCAGTGCGGCGGCGACACGATCGCGCAGGGGTTGATAGAGCAGAATGATACCCAGCGCCAAGATCCCCTCGACGATTCCCAGATCGACGCGATAGCGGGTCGCGATGTCAGAAACGGCACCTCGCAAGACGATGGCGTGGAACAGCATCGCTCCCATCAACACCGCGCCGTAAGCGAGGGTTCGTTCGAGGATCAGCGGCAATGACTGGAACCGCATCACGAAATAGGCAAACAGCAGCACTGGGATGATCGGCGAAACTCCGACGACGGTTTGCAAGACTGCGGTCGCGGTCGATTGCCGCGAGCGAGTGATGACGAATGCGGCTGCGAGCAGGCCGATCAAGACCATGCTGGCTGCCAGTGAATGATTGAACCAGCGCCAGGGGGCTTCTTTCGTGTCTGCGACCGTTCGAATCAGTCCATAGGCCGTGGCGACGCTGACCAGGTTCAGCCAGATCACATAAGAGATCTGGTACGACGACAGCAGCGTCAGGAATGGGGAACTCGGTTGGATCGCCAATGCGTGGCTCATCGGCAACAGCAACAACAGTGGCAAGTAGCAAAGGAACAGGCGGGGATTGGCTCGGGGAGCGATCTGGAACTGCCCATGCGTCAGCAGTCGCCATGTTCCGTGTAGCGCGGCGCTCGGCATCAGCAGCAGGCCCGTCGCCATCGACATCATCGCGAGCCAGCGTACGGGGTCGGCGAGGGCGCCGACTGAAGGCTCGACAAGCTGCCTGACGAACGTCCCGCCATGCCACATCCAGACACCCAGTGCCAACAGCAGCATCCAGACAGTGACAGCTCGCCAGTTATGTCGCTCGACGAGTGCGAACAACAGCACCGTATCGATCAATGCCGCCGTGCCGTAGATCCACAACTGCACGTTTTCGAGCATCTGGTGACACCACTATTTCCATGAGATCTCAACTCAATCACCGTGCACGATTCGACCCATCGCATCATGAAGGTGGGGTGCCACGGACTTGGAGTCCTCGACATGGCCGTGGCTTTTGATTGAAGACCCGGCCACACCGATGACGGTGAGACCGTGGCACCCCGAACCAAATCCAAGACTTTCACGATCGTGCACAGTCCCGTGGCCGGATCATACCGCGGACTTATTCAAATAACCTCGCGCCGGCGACCTTGTGGCGGGCAATCGCTTTTCAATTTGGGTGGCACGCTCTGAGGCTTTGCGAAGGGCGTGGTCATGAATGAGACCGAATCCCACGCCCTTCGAAGACTCATGGCGTGCCACACTCCCTGGATCCTTATGAACGTGATGTCCTGCGACCTCGTGGCCAGACATCCACGTCTGCCGGATTTAATCGATGTTCACGGCCCGATTCGAACCATAGTACCTCTGGTGGCTCAGGGTTTGAAAAGACTGGTACGTGCAATTCCGCGGTGCCTTGTGCTGTGTGGCAGATCAGGCAAAGAGAACTCTCGGCAATGAGAACGCGATCGATAACTTCCACGTCAATCCCGGCGACCGACAACAAGTCGCCGGGTTGAACTCGCAGCAGTCTTCCTTCGACCGGTGACACGCGAATCCGGTCACCGGTCCACCAGAGCCGGATCCACTGCCAGAGCTTCCGGCAAAAATCGTGGGTCACGGCTGGTGAGTCGCTGGATTGATCTGTTGTCGTAACGATTCCAGTTCCCGCTTCAGTTTCTCGGCACGCTCTTGTTGAGCGAACGCGCGTTCCAACTCTTCCGCTGCGGGGTCCTTTCCATCCATGCGGTCATAGGCTTCAGCGATTGCTTCCGCTCGATCGACCTTGGTTTCCAGGCGACTAAACTCGGCGAAGGCTGAAGTCCCTTGGGCTCGTTCCAGTGCCGCATTGATCCGCCGCGTGGAAGTCGCACGAGTCATTCGTGCCAGCAGTAACGTGCGACGTTGTCGTGCCTGACGGATGTTTTCTTCCAGCTTGCGGACGGAATCACGTAGTTTCGAGGTTTCGACTTGCTGACGGTTATATTCCTGAGTTAACGAGTCGGCGCGTTCTGAAGCGAGGAACTTCTGGTCGAGCGCCGCTTCGGCGGAGGTATTATCCTTGCGATCAATCGCCGACTTGGCACGAGTCAGCCATTGTTCCGCCTCGTGTCGAGCCGCATCCGCCTGTTTGCGAAGTTGAATTTCGTCGGCGAGTGCTTCGGCGACGCTATGGCGGATCCCTTCCAACTCTTCTTCCATGTCAACTAAGAGCTGATGCAACATCCGCTCGGGATCCTCAAACCGCTCGCGGAGGACGGTGATATTCGATCGCATGACCAGCGAGAATTGTTCAATCCATCTCATTGTTCATCCTTTTCTGAAGAGACGGCACCCGCGGATTGCTGATGCCAAACGAAAATTGCAACGCGTCGATTCCCATCATTCCCGCGCAGGCGGGAATCCAGCGAGTCATCGGATCTGTCAAAATGTTGGTGAGAGTCTGGTCTGTATTCACCGGATTCCCGCCTGCGCGGGAATGACGGATTGAACGGTTTAAGCCCACTGTTCCAGTTCAGCCGACAGGTAACGCAGGCGAGCCATGATCGTTTCGCGGTGGTTTTCGCAGACCGCTCCGAGCGCGATGATCATTGCTCCCAGAGCAACCCCGGCGATCCACAGGATGTTCGGTTCGTCGACACTGCCGCGAGCGACAAGAGCGACGAGGTCCGCCAACAGGAATGCCGTGCTGGTGTAGAGCAGCATGCGGACTCGTACGCCGATCGCGACCAAGGCGAGCAGCGACGACGCCACCATCAACGTCAGGATATGCAGCCAGCTTCCCGTCACGATGTTGAAGGTGGGCGAGACCAGGATCATCAATGACCCGACCAGACGGAGTCGGTCGTGATACCGGACGGGGATCTCGTGACTCATTAGCTCCGTCAGTAGCAGGACGGAGACTCCCAGTGGAATCAGGAAGAGTTGAGGGTCGGTCCAATGCAAATCGGTCCACAGCAAGGCACAGGCCGTATTGAGCAGCACGGCCGACAAGATTCCGATTCCCAATTGCTGACGTTCGATCGCGCGCCAGAAGTAGAAGGCTGATGCACCCAGCAGTGGCAGACTGTTGGCGCCGGCCCACGCGACATCGAATGGCCCAAACTGTCGCCACAGGGCGAGTGGCAGAACAGCCAGCGGGAGCCAGAAACCTGATTGCTGGAACGGGCTCGCGACGACGGCGAATCGTGATGCAGATGGAACCCAATGACCGATGCACCAGATCGCGATGCCACCGAGCAGCAGGACAAATTCGATACCGGGTTGTCTGACATCGACTAGACCAGTGACCTGAGCGTAACCCAGTGCCGTGAGTGCTGTGGCCTGGGCGTACCAGACCCAGCTTGCCTCTTGCGATCGGATAGCACGCGTAATGGAGGTTCCCACAATCGCGAACCAGGCGACAGACATCGATGCGATGTCAAATCCCGTCCATGATTGATGGCCGTTCCATGGGAGGGCGACGTACAGCAACCAGCCCGCGAACATCAGCAGCGATGACTGGTGGGCGTCGAGTAACTCCTGGACGGTTATCCGGCGACGCAGTGGGCGAAATTCAAACGCCCACAGGCTGATTCCAGCGATCGCTGCAACTTTGAAATTCCATTGCAACCAATCGGTCGCCGAGAGTTGCAAGACTGAGCCTGTGAATCCCGAGCAGGCTGTGACACAGGCGGCAAGCAATTGCCAATTCACGAGCGGCAAGAAAATGTTGCTCAGATTTACTGGCAGCCGAGATTTTGATGTGAGTAAGAGGCTGCACAGTGCCAAGACACCCGCAATTCGGTGCGGCCAGCCCAAGAAGGCCAGGCTGAAGACACCAATAGCCAGGAACAGCAGCGGCAACATGTATTCGAGCGGTAGCAGCAGGGTTGCGGTCGGCGAGGCAGATTCAACTGGGTGGAGTTCCTCAATTTCTTCTCCGGAGGAACTGGTGAGTTTGTACGAGTTCGATGGACTGAGGTATCGCTTCAGGCCGAGTAGAGCGAGTCCGGTGATGGTCCACGCAGTCATCCACCAGGGTTGGGCAAGATCAGTTCCAATCAACGTCGTCAGTGTCGCTGTCACGAAGACGAATACTGCCGTCCAGGCAACGGTGGCTAGCTGCCAACTTTTCAGTCGACGCGAAGCGTCAAGTCCCCAGGCCAGAACGGCGACGCTGGTGAGCGGCAGGCTGGGAGCATCTCTGAAGTGTTGGAGCATCCAGATCAGGAACAACAATCCCGATAGCACCGCCAGTCCGCTTGAACTGACACGGAAGGCGGCTGGTCCGAATGCTTTAGCGATCCGCGTCTGGTCGAATCTTGCGAGGAGCGAACTCAACATCCATTGGCCGAGCAGCAGCCAGCACAAGCCTCGAAAATCGCCGAGCAGATCCACCTTGTCAGGGCTAAAATGCAGGAAGATGACGTAGGTCGCGAAGACGAGCGTGACTTCTCCCAAACCCGTCTTTAGCCATCGCAACGAATGACTGGCCAAGAGCAGTGAAATGATCGTGGCTGAAAACCAACCCGTGCCAGAAGCCCCAGTGCTGATCGGCAGGCCGAATAACACGATCCAGATGCTCGCGGCTGCAATCGACCCACCGAAGCTGAACAGCTGGCAGATGCTCGGGGTCTTGGTTGGTGTCAGTTCCTCTTTGTGGCGCGACATCGCTCCAACGAATCGGTCGAGGTATGCCCCGGGAAGGAGTAAGAAGCTTGCGGCCGCCGTCCAGATGACTAATGACTGTTCCAGCGAAACTCTCCACATCCACACGCTCCGGGCGAACATTGGTCCACCGTAGGCTGCGGCCAGAAACGCTACCGCTGCCGGGAACAGGTAGCGTTGGTTTCGGAACAACATTGCCTGAACGACGAAGAGGGGACACAGCAACAGAGCAACCGGAAAGATCGCTGTGGGGTGAGTGAATGCCACAGCCAGCAACAGACAGGGAAGGGTGGTCGCTGCCGTTTGCAAAGGACCGGCAAACAGGCGGTTGCCGCGTCCACGCAACCAGGTTGCGATACCAGTGAAGACGAGGATTAGTGGGGCATAGGTCAAGCCGTAGAAGGCGTAGGGAAGCCGCGATTCTCGGACTGCTGCGGCCGCTTGATCGCGCAGTTGCAGGACCAGTTCCTTGAAGAAGACAGGCGACGTTTGATAGGCGACCGCGATGCAGAACAACATGCCCCAGACGAATGCTTTCTTTTGGGTTCGCTGAGCGACAATTCCCATCGCGACAGCAGCGATCACGGATGTGGGGACGATCGCGGGACTGGCTGGAAAACAGGTGAGTGCCAGCACGACGCCCGCGGCGCTGAGCATCGTGCCCAATGCCAGGGGCCCACTGATGCTCCAGGGGATGGGGCGAACCAAGCCGCCGTGACGTTGTTCAAAGACACGGCCCACGGTATCGGCGGTCATCAGCACCGGCAGCGCGACTAGCGTGCAGAGTAGGCCCATCCAAGCTGGCGTCACATTGCCGGCGATGCCGAGCAGATACACCGCGGCAAATTGAGCTCCTAGCAAGAGAATTGGAAAGAAGCCGAACACGCGAGGGAGTTGGTGTTCTTCGGTCAGCCAGAAGACATGCCGATTGACTTTGACGGTGCCGACCGTGAACACGGCCCAGAGGAACAGCACAACGCCCAGGGACCATGCTGCGGGTAAACCTGGAACGACAGCTCCTGCAATGCACAAAATCAGATAGCAGGCGAAGAAAGTCGGTTGAGGCCGCCGTAGAAAATGGCCGAAGATCCGCCACGACGCGATGGCACTCCACAGCAGGTTCACTCCGAGCAGGCTGAGCATGCCGACATGCTGCAGCCCCTGAATTGCCGAATCGTCTTCGCGCGGTTGCACCCAATGAAGTGCCAGGAAGCTGATTGGGATCAGCAGTACCGTCAGAGCTTTCAGGACCGTTCCCGTCTTGCGTAAGCCAAGTCGCAGATAGCTGAATTCGCCCAAGGCGAAGATGGTGACCGAGTACGCGACTAGGATCAGATATTTCCAGACGGGCGTGTACTCCACCCAGTGCAGAGTGACCAGTCTTAGCGACGAGCCGAGCAGGATGCAGACTCCCAGTCCCAGCACCCACTTGATGTTCTCTTCCTGCAGAAACGCATCCATCAATCGCAAAAACGGCGACCGGCGCTCGTCGACGGGGCTGCTCATCGTGATCTCCAGCAGAATTCGAAATGGTGAGGACCATCGCATCTGGCAGACGCTGCCTATCAAGATTCATGCCGTCGTCGAATTGCGACAGCTAAATTGCCGCAACGTGTTGATGAGCACGAAATGTCGGTGAATCATTTGGGAAGAATTCGATCTGCGAAAGCGGCATCCGCAGTAATGTGACTGCACCCGATTGCAGTCGATTCGCTGCAGTGTGATTCGACGACGCGATCAACGGTCGACCGAAAAACCGCGTGCTGCCGACGCCATCTACCTTAAGAAAAGATCAGTTCGGCTGATGGCGAGTGGAGAGTTCCAGACTTTTGGATTGCAGGCGAGTCTGACGTGCCATTAGTGGGCGCAAACATTATTCTATTAGAAAGTCCTTCAGTGTCATGGGTCGTCTTGCGATCGTTCCTATTGTGTGAATTCTATTTATGGCAATCTTTTGTCTCAGTCAGTGTAATCGCAGACGACGTGGGCCAATGGGATTGACTGGGCGACGCCTGTTGCTTGTGGCGGGATTGGCCGCTCTTGCTGGGGCAAATATCTGTGCTGCGACGTTGCAGGCGGAAGAGTCTGAGAATGCAGCTCCCGAGGCGCTGCTGAAACCTTGGATTGAAGCGACGGCTCGATTTCAGAAGTCTCGCGAAGCCGCATCGGAAGGGTTGATTCGACTGTTGGATGGCGCTGAAGAGAAGGCCCGGGCTTCAGGTGATTTGGAAAAAGTGAAATCCGTGAAACAGGAGCGAGCCCAGTTCCTGCTGGATCAGTCGTTGCCGAAGTCCGTCAAGACGGCGACGTATGAAAAAGCGTTGGACGCTGCGAATGCGTCGCTTCGTACGGCCGCTCAGAGAACGAAGATGGCTCTCGTGCGCCAGAAGTTCGATGAGGACGCGGCCATGATTGATCAGGAACTGGGAGAACTGGTCGGTTCCGTGAGAATGGAACTCGTGAAGGGCAAGGCTGGTGTCTCCGGGCCACCGGATGGGCGAATTTATTGGGTCGAGAAAAAGGAAAAGGGAAATGAGTTTCGTTGGATGAAACCATTGGAGTGGATTGAGACCACGCACGACGGAACCGAAAAGCAATACCTGTTCAAGGAAGTCGCCAGAACTGCGGACTACGTCGAACTCCATGACAAGACTCGCGATGCCGGAGTGCGTTTGCTTCGCAAGACGGCAGAACGGGCCATTGATTATCGAGAGTCCGGGGCCAACGCGTTTAGAAGTTGGAGTGAGGGAGCCTGGATTGTTGAGCCGCCAGATGTGATCTACCTGTCGGATCTTTCCGAGAAAGTTATCAGAGCCTATGCCTTCGAGAAGTACGGAATCCTGCCTGATGCGCAAGGCAAAAAACAAATCTATCTTTCCAATCGGCCTTCGCCAAAGGCGCTGTTAACTCACCCCGCAACAAAAGATGCGGCTGTTGTCAGTTATGAAATCGGCGCGCTTCGCAAGAATGTATTTCGTGCCAAGATCGGCGTGTCGGATTATCCCCGCTACGACCCGGCAACACCGCTCAAATTTATCGTGCTGGGAGACGGCAAGAAGCTCTATACGTCTGAGCCTGTGAAAAAATGGGGAGTACCTCAGGAATGCGAAATCCAAGTCCGCGGTGTGAATGAATTGGTGCTGCGAGTCGAGTGCGATGGCCCATACGATTTTGCTTTCGCCGTCTGGTGTGAACCTCGATTGAGCGCAAAATAATTCTGCAACTGATGCGCGGTGCGGATATCTTGTGTTCGTCCCGATTTTTGCGAGTTTATCAATGGACGTGTCCTTCGTCGGTCAGTTTCACTGCGGACCAGATCTGTTGGCCTCATTTATCGCGCGGCGACAAATCTCGTTCTTGC